>DATLVV010000132.1:0-8798 GCA_035577165.1 Steroidobacteraceae bacterium
CAGGTGCCCCTGTTCCGGCGCAACGGCAGACGGGTGGAACTGACCGACGAGGGCTGCGAATTGCTGCCGTCGGTGCGAGTCGGCCTGGAAAAGCTCGAATCCGCCATGCAGCAGATCAAGCACCATCGCCGCGCCGGGCCGCTGCAGATCACCACGATTGCATCGTTTCTGCAGATCTGGCTGCTGCCGCGAATCCGCTCCTTCCGGCGCAAATACCCGAATGTCGAACTGCGCTTTCACACATCGCGCGAGCTGGTGGATTTCTCGCGCACCACCAACCATGTGGCCATCCGCCTCGGCCGCGGCGACTATCCGAATCTGCACAGCGAGAAATTCATGGAGGACTGGCTGGTGCCGGTCGCCACCCCCGATCTCATCAAGCAGTATGGAATGATCGAGCGCGGCGCCAAATTGAGCAAATATCCGCTGCTCGAAAGCGGCGACGAACCGTGGAGTGTCTGGAGTCAAGCCGGCGAAGAAGCTGCGTGGCTGTCGCGGGCGCCGAGCATCGATGACTCGGCGGGTCTTCTGGCGGCGGCGGAGGAGGGCCTGGGATATGTGCTCACGCGTTGGACCCTGGTCCAGCGCGCGCTGCAGAAAGGCACGCTGCGGCTTGCGGGAAACGGCGCGCTGCCCTATGGATTGGCCTACTATTTCGTGTGCCCGAAGAATTTTCTGGCGCTGCCCAAGGTGGCGCAATTTCGCGAGTGGCTGTTCGCCGCCGCGCGCGAGTTTCCGAAGCCGGGCGCGGGCGGGGCCAAGATTGCTCAGCCGGGCTGCTAACCGTGCGGCAGATCCAGGCCGTGCAGCAGATCGACGACCTCATGCGCGATTATCAGGGCACCGTTCCCGGTGCCTGCCTCGCCGTACTGCAGGACGGAGCATCCATCCTGAAGCGTGCATACGGTCTTGCCGATATGGAGGGCCGCGTCGCCGCCAGCACGGCGACCAACTACCGTCTTGCGTCCATGAGCAAGCAATTCACCTCGGCCGCGGTATTGCTGCTGGCTGAGCAAGGGCGGCTTTCGATCGACGACCCGGTACGCAGATGGTTGCCAACCTTGCCGGATGCCGCAGATGGAATGATCGTCCGCCATCTGCTCACGCACACCTCGGGTCTCATCGACTATGAGGATGTGATCCCGCAGGAGCGATCGGCGCAATTGCACGACGACGATGTGCTGCGCTTGCTGGAGGGCGAAAATCGCCGCCATTTTCCACCGGGCACGCAATACCGCTACAGCAACAGCGGTTACGCCTTGCTGGCGCTGATCGTGGAACGGGCTTCGGGAGAACGATATGCGGAGTTTCTGCACAAGCGGATTTTCCAACCGCTCGACATGCAATCGACGGTGGCCTTCGAGGCCGGTGTATCGACGATTGCGCATCGTGCCTTCGGCTACAGCGCCGCCCCGCGGGACAGCGCCGCCCCCCGGGGTTGGCAGCGCACCGACCAGAGTCTGACGAGCGCAACTCTCGGCGACGGCGGCATCTATTCCTCCGTCGACGATCTGGCAAAGTGGGATGCGGCGCTGAGTGGCGACGGGCTGCTGCGGCCGGCATCGCTGCGCCTCGCGTTCCGGGCTTGGGTGGGGACCGACGACCCGCAGGTTCAATACGGCTTCGGCTGGCGGGTTACCGGAGACACGCGCTGGCATTCGGGCGAAACGCTGGGATTTCGCAATGTCATCGTGCGCTACCTTGAACGCCGCCTCACGATCCTGGTGTTGACCAATCGCAACGAGCCGGTGCCGTACGGAGCGGCGATCGCAATCGCCAAGGAATTTCTGCCGGCCGCGGACGCTCAAGCGGCTGCGCTGGAAGCTGCCGCGAATCGGGCATCCGGCCCCGATCCGGGGGCGCGGCCGCTACCCCGGCGCGGTCAATAAGGCCGTGGCGAGCGCATCAACGCCCGTGCGCAGCGGATCGCACACCGGCAATTTCAACTGGTCCGTCAGGCGCTGAAAATACTCGGCGCACTGTGCATCGGAAAGACTGGAAGAATTGATGCTCAGGCCCACACAGCGTATTGCGGAGTTGGTGAGCCGTCCGGCGCGCAAGTAATCGTCGATCGCCACTTGCAGATCCGGGATCGGAAAATTGGGATATTCATCGATGGTGCGGCGCGATGGATCATGGCAAAGGACCAAGGCGTCAGGCTGCGACCCATGCAGCAGTCCCAGCGTCACTCCCGCGTAAGCCGGATGGAACAGCGAGCCCTGGCCCTCGATGACATCCCAATGATCGGGCGCATTGTCGGGGGACAGCTGTTCGGCGGCGCCGGCGACGAAGTCCGCGATGATGGCGTCGATGGCGATACCTTCGCCCGAAATCATGATGCCGGTCTGACCGGTGGCGCGAAACGAGGCGGCAATGCCCCGCGATTGCAAATTTTTGGCGAGAGCCAGAGCTGTGTATTTCTTGCCCAGGGCGCAGTCCGTGCCCACGGTCAACACCCGCTTGCCGGAACGCTTGCGGCCGCTCGCCGCCGGATAGCTGGTGTCGCTGTGCCGCACGTCGATGAGGCGAATGCCTTGTTTGGAGGCAGCTTGCACCAGGTCGGGAAAAGAGCTCAGGCGCGTGTGCAGCCCGCTCACGACGTCCAAGCCGGCCATGGCCGCGGCCTTCAGTTCGGCAACCCAATGAGGCGGAAGTTTGCCGCCGGTCGGCGCGATGCCGACGATGATGGAACCGGCGCCGCGAGCGGCTGCCTGCTGCGGGGACAAGCGTTCGAGGCCGAGCGTGACTTCGCAGCCCGGCAAACCCCATTCGCCCACCACGTCGGCCGAGCACCAATCTTTCAGACCGAAGGCGGTCTTGGCCGTCAACTTATCCTGCACGTCGCCGAGAAAAAGCAGATAGGGCTTGCGCAATCGGTGCATGGACTCAACCCTGAGACAGGCTCTTGCTGCGGCCTGCAGCCGCGCGGTTGTGGCTGAGCCGGGCATTGTCCTCGAGCGCGCCCAAATACTGGCTGGCGGATCCCAGCATCGACTGCGGTTTGATGCCGAGCCGCGCAAAGCCGTCCTCGGCGCACACGCTGTCGACGGTCAATGAGCGGTAGTTGTCGCTGGAAAAGGGCCGACCCGGCACGAAGTTCATGATCAGCCCTTGAAGTCTCGCGAGGGGCTCCGGCAGACCCAAAATCCAGCGCCGCCGGCCGGTGAGTTTGGCCACCAATCCGACGATTTCGCGCAGGGTGTAAACCTGCGGTCCGCCGAGCTCGTAGGTTTGGCGGCTGCACGCCCCGCCGTGCAGACAGCGGCGCATGGCCTCGATCACGTCATCCACCAGGACCGGCTGAAAGCGGGCGTTCGGCCTTGCCAGGGGCAGCACCCACGGAATGACCGCGAGCAAACCGGCAAAGCGGTTCAAAAAAGAATCGCCGGGACCGAACATCACCGATGGTTGGAAAATGGTCCAGTCGAGCGCGGCGCTGTTCTCGCGGATCAGCTGTTCGGCATCGCCCTTGCTGCGCAGATAGTAGCTGGGTGCGTCGGGAGCGGCTTTGAGCGCGGACACTTGCAGCAGCCGAGTTACGCCCGCCGAGCGCGCCGCCTGCAGTACGCCCTGCGTGAGTTCGGTATGCGCGCGCCGAAAGCCGGCGCCGCCAAACCCGCGTTCATTGAGTATGCCGACGAGATTGATCACCACGTCGTTGCCGCGGAAGCGTTCGCTCAGCTGCGCCTCCGCATACACATCGCAGTTTTCCAGCGTGAGACCGGGCAGCACCAAGAGGTGCTTGTGCTGTTCCCGGTCGCGCGACAATACCGTGACCCGATGGCCGTCCTTGATCAATCGCGCGACAAGGCGGGTTCCGAGGAATCCGGTACCGCCGAGCACGGCGATGGCTTGCGGGCGGGGCATCAGCGAATCTGAATCAACTGCGCGACCGAACCGCGCCGTACATTGAGGACCAGAACATTGGCATTCTTCGCCGCTTCCTTGAAGCTTTTGGTGTTCGTTACGGGCGTCCGGGCAACCCCGACGATCAGATCGTTGGCGCGCAACCCATTTTGGGCGGCAGGGCTTCCGTCGAGCACGGCTTTCACCACCACGCCGCCGCCGTCAGGTGCGTCGCCGAGTTCTGCGCCTTCCAGGCCCTTGTTGATGTCGACGGCGTTGGCGCTCTCGATCTCGCCGCGTTCAGCGATCAGAGCCGTAAACTTGCGCGGCTTGCCGTCGCGCACCAGACCGATCTCCACCTTATCCCCGATCCGCAGCATGCCGATGGTGTTGCGCAATTCGCCGGCATCTTTCATGGCGACCCCGTTGATCGAGGTGATGATGTCGCCGGTCTTGACGCCGGCGTGATCGGCCGCCGAGCCCGGCACCACCCCCGCCACCAGCGCGCCGCTCGATTCGGCGACGCCGAATTCCTTGGCAATGTCCGGTGTCACGGGATAGATATTGACTCCGAGGACGCCCCGCTTCACCTGGCCGTACTTGATGAGCTGGTCCACGACCCCCTTGACCATGTTGACCGGAATGGCGAAGCCGATGCCGATATTGCCGCCGCTGCGCGACAGAATCGCGGAGTTGATGCCGACCAGCTCGCCGCGCAGATTGACCAGCGCACCGCCGGAATTACCCGGATTGATCGAGGCATCGGTCTGGATGAAATCTTCATAGCCATCCGGATTGATGCCGGTGCGACCGAGAGCGCTGACGATGCCGGCGGTCACCGTGTGCGCGAGGCCGAAGGGATTGCCGATGGCCACCACATAATCGCCGGCCTCGAGCTTGGCCGAATCGCCCAACGACATGGCGGTCAAGTTCGGCTGCTTGGCCTGCAGCACGGCGATATCCGCGCCCTCGTCGCTGCCGATGACCTTGGCCGAGAACGTCCGGTTGTCGAGCAGGGTGATGGTGATCTCACTGGCGTTCTCGACCACGTGATGATTGGTGATGATGTAGCCGTTCTTGGCGTCGATGATGACGCCGGAACCCGCGCTCTGAAACTGGCGCTCGTGCGGTCTCGAGTCGGGGGGTGCGTCGAAAAAGCGGCGGAAAAATGGGTCGTCGAGCAGAGGATTGCGTTGGCCGGGCTGCTCCTTGATGGTGCCGCGTGTGGCAATGTTGACCACGGCCGGGGAGACGCGCTTCACCATGGGCGCCAGCGAGGGCAGCGGTGCGGCGTCCGCGAGGGGCGCCGGGAGAGCGGCGTAGGCGCTGCCGGCAAGCATCGCCGCCGGTCCGGCCATTGCAGCGGCGGCAATCGCGGCTGCCGCAAATTTAGAACGCAGATTCATGCGCAGTCCTTAAATCAAGGCCGGACGGGGCTCCGTCCGGCCTTGATGTCGCTTCGGATCCAATGGCGCAATCTTACACGGAAGCTCGCGCACGGCGGTCCCTGTTAGGCAGCTTCCACCGTGATTCGATGCGGCTGCACCTGCGCCAACTTCGGGATTGTGACTTCCAGCACGCCATTGACGAACTTCGCCTTGATGCTCTGGGCGTCGGCCGAATCCGGCAAACTGAAGCGGCGCTGGAATTCGCCGGTGATGCGCTCGACGCGGCGGTAGCCTTCGCGCGATTCACGGCGTGCATCTTCGCGCTGTCCGCGAATGGTCAGCACGCCCTGATCGGCGGTGATCTCCACCGCTTTGGGATCTACACCGGGCAGATCCACGTGCAATGCAAATTGGTTCGCTTCCTCGTGGATGTCCACCGGCGGCAACCAGGCGCCGGAATCCGCGGCCGTGGTCGAAGGCGCGCCAAACAAGCGATCGATATCTTTCTGGAGCCGGCTGACGAGTGCCCAGGGCTCATAACGTACGACGGTCATTTGATACTCCTGAATAAAAAATGTGTTGCTGAAGCTGCTGTGAAGCCAAGGCTTCGGAAAAATTAATCGGCGCGCTTGACAACCGATCTGGGTCGCGATCGGAGCATTTCAATGGCCGCGCGAGAGCTCATGGCAGGACTGCAAAGTGAGACGCAGTTCAAAGTCAATTGGACATATTGTGGATAAGGTGTGCAAACACAAGATGTTGCGATTCCTGTTTTTTCCTCTTGACCGCGCCGTCGGGAAGGGTAATCAGCTAATTTCTCGGGACAATTTTATAACCATTTGATATTAATGAGTTTTTTACATCAAAAAATCTTCAAAAAATGTCTTGACGATGATTGCCATCGCGCCGTAACCTCAACGCCCTCATACAATATGTTGTGGTCGAAGTTCGCGTTAGTCCTCGTCTTAAGTGTATTCAGCATCAATCAGCTTTCTTTCGCGGGACCGCCGCAAATGCTGTTCAAGTTTGGCGCGATAATTATAAGGGAGCGGCTTTAATACCCATGAATACGGTGGTCAAGATACAGCCCAAAGAAGTCGGCGATATTTCTTTCCAGGAAGCGTCCTTCGACATCTGGGACAAGAAATACCGGCTGACCGCGAAGGATGGTTCACCCATCGACAACTCGATGGATGACACCTATAAACGCGTGGCGCGTGCGCTCGCCGATGTCGAGATCGAGGAAAGCCGCGAACAGTGGTACGACTCGTTCCTGTGGGCGTTGCGTCACGGCGCAATCCCCGCCGGCCGCGTCACGTCGAATGCCGGCGCGCTCGAACACAAACCCGCCACATCGACGATCAACTGCACGGTGTCGGGCACGATCCGCGACTCGATGGACGACATTCTGAACAAGGTGCATGAAGCCGGTCTCACGCTGAAGGCGGGCTGCGGCATCGGTTACGAATTCTCGACCCTGCGGCCGCGCGGCGCCTATGTTTCGGGCGCCGGTGCCTACACGTCCGGTCCGTTGTCGTTCATGGATATCTACGACAAGATGTGTTTCACCGTGTCCTCGGCCGGCGGCCGCCGCGGCGCCCAGATGGGCACCTTCGATATCGGCCATCCCGATGTCCTGGAGTTCATCCGCGCCAAGCGTGAAAACGGCCGTTTGCGGCAATTCAACCTCTCCTTGCTCGTCACCGATGACTTCATGAAGGCCGTGAAGCGAGAGGGCGACTGGCAGCTCGCGTTTCCGTTGGGCCGCCAGGAATTCGAGACCGAACGGCCCAACCTGGACGATACCTCGAAGTATGTGTGGCGCGAGTGGCCGCACACGGAAGGCTATGTCGCGAATGACGAGGGCCTGGTTGCCTGCAAGATCTACAAGACCTTGCCGGCGCGCCGGGTGTGGGACGTGATCATGTCCTCCACCTACGACTTTGCCGAGCCGGGATTCATCCTCGTCGACCGGGTCAACGAGATGAACAACAATTGGTGGACCGAGAACATCCGCGCCACCAATCCCTGCGGCGAGCAGCCGCTGCCTCCCTACGGCTCCTGCCTCTTGGGATCGGTGAATCTCACCAAGTTCGTGGTGGATCCGTTCACCGACAATGCGCGATTCGATTGGGAAACCTATCGCAAGGTCGTGAAGGTCTTCACGCGCATGCTGGACAATGTCGTCGAGATCAACGGCCTGCCGCTGGCCCAGCAACGCGACGAAATCATCCGCAAGCGCCGTCACGGCATGGGTTTCCTGGGGCTGGGTTCCACCATCACCATGCTGTGCATGAAGTACGGCTCGAAGAAGTCGGTCGCGTTCTCGCAGAACGTGTCCCGTGAAATGGCCGTGGCCGGCTGGGAAGCGGCGCTCGATCTGGCGCGCGAAAAGGGCCCGGCGCCGATCATGAACGAGGAGTTCACGGTCACCCGCGCGATGCTGCGCAAGCGCCCCGAGATGGTCAAGGACGGTTGGCGCGTCGGAGCGCGGATCGCAGGCCGGGTACTGCATGCGCGCTACAGCCGCTATATGCAGCGAATCGCCGAGGCGGCGCCCGAACTGGTGGACGAGCTCGCCGAGGTCGGCGCGCGCTTTACGCACCACACGTCGATCGCCCCGACCGGCACGATCTCGCTGTCGCTGGCCAATAACGCCTCCAACGGCATCGAGCCTTCGTTCGCACATCACTATTTCCGCAATGTGATTCGCGAGGGTAAGAAGTCCAAGGAGAAAGTGGACGTGTTCTCGTTCGAATTGCTCGCGTACCGCGAATTGGTGAATTCGCGCGCCATGCCGAATTCGCAGATCCCCGCGGAGAAGCTGCCCGACTACTTCGTGTCCGCCGACGACATCGGGCCCAAGGAACACGTCGACATCCAGGCGGCCGCGCAAATGTGGGTGGATTCGTCGATATCCAAGACGGCGAATGTTCCGACCGACTACAAGTACGAAGACTTCAAAGACATCTACATGTATGCCTTCGACCAGGGTCTCAAGGGCTGCACCACGTTCCGCTTCAATCCGGAGGCCTTTCAGGGCGTATTGGTCAAGGAAGACGACCTCAAGAACACCACCTATGTGTTCACCCTGGAGGACGGCACGGAAATCGAGGCGCGAGGCGATCAGGAGATCGAGTACGACGGTGAAATGCACACTGCCGCCAATCTCTTCGATGCACTCAAAGAAGGCTATTACGGGAAGTTCTGATCATGGCTCACATCAAAATCGACAAGAAGATCGCCAAGTACCGGGTACAGAAGCCGGAGGCGAAGGACGCGGCAGCTCCCGCCAAGGAGCCGCCGAAGACCCAGGACAATGTGATCTGGATGCACGAGAAGCTCGAGCGTCCCGAGGTGTTGATCGGCTCGACCTACAAGATCAAGACGCCGGTGTCGGATCACGCCATGTACGTCACCATCAACGACATCGTGCTCAACGAGGGCACGCCGCATGAGCAGCGCCGGCCGTTCGAGGTGTTCATCAATTCGAAGAATCTCGACCATTTCCAGTGGATCGTGGCGCTGACCCGGGTCATATCCGCGGTATTCCGCAAGGGCGGC
>DATLVV010000133.1:0-2677 GCA_035577165.1 Steroidobacteraceae bacterium
TGGTCGTGGCCACGATTGTCTTACGCCTCGAAGCGTCCGCCGGCCGATTCGACCGCGATCTTGGCGCCCTTCGTGGCCGTGATGACCTTGTCCTTGACGGTGTAGGCCTTGGTGACCTTGCCGGACAGGATGATCTTCACGATTTTGGTGTTTTCCGGGACCAGGTTTGCCCCAATCAGTCCGGCCAACGTGACATCGGCGCCTTCGACGCGCATCAAGTCGGTGAGCGTCAACTCGGCGCGCGAGTCCTTCATGGCCGAGCGGAAGCCGATTTTCGGCAAGCGCCGCTGCAGGGGCATTTGACCGCCCTCGAATCCCACCTTGTGGTAGCCGCCCTTGCGCGCGCGCTGCCCCTTGACGCCGCGGCCGCAGGTCTTGCCCTGGCCGGCGGATGCGCCGCGGCCGACCCGCAGTCGGGTTCGCTTGGAGCCGGCGCCCGGCTTGATGGTATTTAAACGCATGATCTGGACCTTCCTAAGAACCGAGTGCTGCTTCCACTTTGAGCATGTGGCTGGCCGCGTTGATCATGCCGCGATTCGACGGCGTGTCCGCGACCACGACGCTGTGGCCGATGCGCCGCAACCCCAGGCCTCTGGCCGAATTGCGGATGCTGGCCAGCTGGCCGTACATGCTCTTGATCAATGTGACTTTGATTGACTTGTCGGTCATGATTTCAGCCCACGAGTTCCGCAACGCTCTTGCCGCGCTTGGCCGCGATGTCGTCCGGAGTGCGCAGCTTGGCCAGAGCGTCCATGGTCGCGCGCACCACATTGATGGGATTGCGCGAGCCATAGCTCTTGGCGAGCACGTTGCGCACGCCGGCGCATTCGAATACCGCGCGCATGCCGCCGCCCGCAATGACGCCCGTACCGTCGGCGGCGGGCTGCATGTACACGCGGGTGGTGCCATGCCGTCCTTTGACAGCGTAGAACAAGGTATCGTTCTTCAACGACACCGTGACCAGGCTCTTGCGCGCTTGCATCATGGCCTTTGAAATCGCGACCGGCACTTCGCGCGCCTTGCCGTAACCGAAGCCGACGCGGCCGGCGCCGTCGCCCACCACAGTGAGAGCGGTAAAGCCGAATTGCTTGCCGCCTTTGACCACCTTGGCGACGCGGTTCACCGCGACCAGCTTTTCGAGCAGGTCATCGCCGGACATGGGTTTTTCTACTCTCGCCATATGCGTTTCGACCCTTTGGTTAGAACTCGAGACCCGCTTCGCGGGCGGCCTCTGCCAGCGCTTTGACGCGCCCGTGATACATGAAACCGGAACGGTCGAAGGCGACCTTTGCAATCCCAGCGGCCTTGGCGCGCTCCGCGATGGCGCGGCCCACGGCCTTGGCAGCCTCGATATTGCCGGTGGTTTTCAATCCGCCGCGCACGTCCTTCTGCAGGGTCGACGCAGCCACCAGAACCTTGTCGCCCTCGGGAGCGAAAATCTGCGCATAGATATGCTGCGGCGTGCGGTGCACCGACAGGCGCAGCGCGGCGAGCTCTTTGATCTTGACGCGGCCCCGGCGCGCGCGGCGCAAGCGGGTGTCTTGTTTGGTCAGTTTCATGTTTACTTCTTTTTCGCCTCTTTCAGCGAAATTTTCTCATCGGAGTACTTCACGCCCTTGCCCTTGTAGGGCTCCGGCGGCCGGAAGCCGCGGATTTCCGCCGCGGTCTGGCCGACCCGCTGGCGGTCGATGCCCTTGACGATGATCTCGGTCTGGCTCGGCGCTTCGATGGTGATGCCGTCCGGGATCGCGAAGTTGATCAAGTGCGAGAACCCCAGGGTCAAAGTCAGGCTCTTCGCCTGCACCGCGGCGCGGTAGCCGACGCCGACCAGCTCGAGTTTCTTTTCGTAGCCCTTGGTGACGCCCGTGACCATGTTCGCGAGGTGCGCGCGCGTCGCGCCCGCGATGGCATTCAAGCCCTCGGCGGTCGAGCTTGCCTGCACTTCCAGGTGCTTGTCCTGTTGCACGACTTTGATGCCGCTCTTGATCGCCAACGTCAGCGAACCCTTGGCGCCCTTCACGGTGACGGCATCGGCGCCAATCGTGGCGCTGACTCCCTGCGGGAGATCAACCGGCATTTTTGCGACTCGTGACATGTCAATCTTACCTTTAAGCCTATGAACGACCCTATTGGACTACGAACAGCACTTCGCCGCCGGTGCCGGCTGCGCGCGCCTGAGCGTCCGACATGATGCCCTGGGGTGTGGAAATCACCGCGACTCCCAATCCGCCCAGCACCTTGGGCAATTCGTCCTTGCCGCGATAGATGCGCAGCCCCGGACGGCTGATGCGTTCGATGCGGTCGATGACCGGACGGCCGTCGTGATACTTGAGTTCGATGGACAGGGTGCTCTTCGCGCCGGCGGCATCGACGCCGTAGCCGCCGATGTAGCCCTCGTCCTTCAGAACCTTGAGGATGGCCAGCTTCAACTTCGAGGCGCCCACGCCCACCGTGGGTTTGCCCGCGGACTGCGCATTGCGAATACGCGTCAGAAGATCGGCAATCGGATCAGTCATGCTCATTGTGCGCGCCTCACCAGCTCGCCTTCGAAAGGCCGGGGACTTCGCCGCGGTTGGCGGCCTCGCGCAATTTGGTGCGCGCCAGCCCGAATTTGCGGTACACGCCGCGCGAACGGCCGGTGATCGAGCAGCGGTTGCGCTGCCGGGTCGCGGCCGCA
>DATLVV010000134.1:0-7309 GCA_035577165.1 Steroidobacteraceae bacterium
GGCCCGCGCGGAAGGCGTAGGCCTCGCGCAACTCGGGCGGGACTTCGAGCGTCACGCAGGTGGCATCCTCGGCGACCGCGTCGACCGCGGCCACGCGCAGCGGATGAAAACTCAAATGCACTTGAAGTACTCGAAGGGTTCGAGACAGGTGCGGCAGCGATGCAATGCCTTGCACGGGGTCGAACCAAACTCGCTGATGCAAGCGGTGTCGGTCGAGTGGCAGCGCGGGCAGGCTATCGGCCGATTCATGCGCCGCACATCCCGCATCGAGGCAGTGGAGTGCTCGGGAGGCACGATGCCGTAGAGGTCGAGCTTGCGCCGACCCTCGGCCGTGATCCAATCGCTGGTCCAAGCCGGCGACAACACCGTCGTCACCACGAAGCCGCCGACCCCGGCGCCGGCGAGCGCCTCTTCCACGGAGCGGCGAATGACATCGGTCGCCGGGCAACCGACATAGGTGGGCGACAATCCCACCTCGAGGATGCCGTCGGCGCGCGGCGTGATGCCGCGAATCAAGCCGAGATCCAGAATGCTCAAGGTCGGGATCTCGGGATCGTCGACCGCAGCCAGCGCATCCCAAGCCAGGGAAATCCGCTCTGCGATCACGGGGGCGGCGGCCGCATTCACCAGCGTGCTCCCGGATAGGCACGCTGCAAATGCTGCATCTCGGCGAGTATGTAGCCGAGATGCTCGCTGTGTTGACCGCGCTTGCCGTGCCAGGAATGCGGTCGATCTTTGGGGCGATTGAGCGTGGCCTCGGCCAGAATGCGCTCGATGCGCGCGCTCCACGCGGCGTGCACCTCGTCCAGGCGCGGGGCCACCCCCTGCTCGGCCATCAGGCGATCCAGCTCGTCCTCGGCGAACAACTCCACCGTGTACGGCCAAAGGTTGTCCAGGGCCGATTGAACCCGCGCGTGGCTTTCCTCCGTGCCATCGCCGAGGCGCACCAGCCAGCCGCTGCTGTAGCGCAGGTGATAGCGAACCTCTTTCACGGATTTCGCCGCGATCGCGGCCAGGCGTTCGTCCGTCGAGGTGCTCATGCGCTCGTACAGCTCGAGCTGGAACGCATCGATCAGGACTTGCCGCACGATGGTTTGGCCGAAGTCGCCGTTCGGTTGCTCCGCCAGGATCGCGTTCAAATATTCGCCGTGTTCACGCAAATAGGCGATGGCATCCTCGTCGCGGCCGCGGCCTTCGACTTCGCCGGCATAGGTCAGCAACAACCGCGCCTGTCCGATCAAGTCGAGCGCAACATTGGCCAGGCCCAGATCCTCCTCGAGCGCCGGGGCGTGGCCGACCCACTCGCCGAGACGCTGCCCGAGCACCAAGCTCAAATCCCCCAGGCGCAGCACATAACGGAACAGCGGCTCGTTCACAGCGTCTTGACCTCGTCGGGAATTTCATAGAACGTCGGATGACGGTAGATCTTGTCGCGCGCCGGCTCGAACAAGGAATCCATCTCCGTCGGGTCGGACGCCGTAATGTCCTTTGAGGGCACCACCCAAATGCTCACGCCTTCCTGACGCCGCGTATAGAGGTCGCGCGCATGATCAATGGCCATGCGCGCATCGGCGGCATGCAGGCTGCCCACGTGCTTGTGATCGAGACCGCCGCGCGCGCGGATGAAGACCTCGAACAGGGGCCATTGCCGGCTATTTTCCATGGGTGTGCTCATCAATGGGACTCCTAGGCGGCTGCAGCGGCATTCGCGCGACGAAGCTGCTTCTCGGCATGGGCGGTGGCGGCCTCGCGCACCCAGGCGCCGGCGGCATGGGCGTTGCGGCGCGCTGCGAGGCGCTCCGCATTGCACGGTCCATTGCCCTTGAGCACCTGATCGAACTCGCTCCAGTCGATCGGACCGAATTCGTGCCGTTGCTTGACCTCATCCCAGCGCAGCAGCGGATCGGGAACGGTGAGGCCGAGATACTTCGCTTGCGGTACCGTGAAGTCGACGAACTTTTGCCGCAGTTCATCGTTCGAGAAGCGCTTGATCTTCCAGCGCTGCGATTCACCGCTGTGCGTCGAATTGGCGTCCGAGGGTCCGAACATCATGAGCGCGGGCCACCACCAACGGTTGAGGGCCTCTTGCGCCATGTGCTTTTGTTGCGCCGAGCCGGTCGCGAGATGCAGCATGAGGTCATAGCCCTGCCGCTGGTGAAAGCTTTCTTCGCGGCAGACGCGCACCATGGCGCGCGCATAGGGTCCGTACGAGCAACGGCACAGCGGAATCTGATTCATGATGGCGGCGCCGTCGACCAGCCAGCCGATGGCGCCCACGTCGGCCCAGGTCGGCGTCGGATAATTGAAAATGCTCGAATACTTGGCCTTGCCCGACAGCAGCTGCTCGACCAGTTGATCGCGGCTCACCCCCAGCGTCTCGGCCGCGCTGTAGAGATACGCGCCGTGACCGCCTTCGTCCTGCACCTTGGCAATCAAGATGGCCTTGCGCTTGAGGGTGGGGGCGCGAGTGATCCAATTGCCCTCGGGCAGCATGCCCACGATCTCGGAGTGCGCATGCTGGGAAATCTGACGAATCAAGGTATTGCGGTAGCGCGCCGGCATCCAATCCTTGGGCTCGATTTTCTCCTCGGCGTCGACGCGCGCCAGGAATCGCTGCTCCAGGGCGCCTTCGTCCCGCAGTGCCGCATCCGAACCCTGTACATCCAGTGCTTGCGTGTACATACCCGCCCCTTGTGCAATTAGCCGCCCCGGTATTGTGATACACAAAACTCACTAAATCAATTTTTTCTGTGTCACAAAGAAAATCCGTAATACAATCAGGAAAATGACCGTCAAGCTCAACGTCCCCGCCCCCACCGCCAGGTCCTGCGCCGATGCCGACGCCGTGGCTGCCGCTGAGCTGGTCGCGCGGTTTCGCCGTCAGCGCCCGCTGCGCGGCGGATCGCTGATCGTGACCCTGTTCGGTGATGCCATCATGCCGCGCGGCGGCGCCATTGCCCTCGGCAGCCTGATAGCCCTCGCGGCGCCTTTCGGGCTCAACGAACGCCTGGTACGCACCGCGACCGCGCGCCTGGCCAAGGATGGTTGGCTCACGGGAAGGCGCGCCGGGAAACTCAGCGAATACCATCTATCGCGCGACGGACGCGAACGTTTCGCCGATGCGACGAAGCGCATCTACGGCGCGCCCGACAGCGAGTGGTCGGGCCGTTGGACGGTGATCGTTCTGCCGCCGATGCGGGCCGCGGAACGCAAGCAACTCAAAGAAGAACTCATCTGGCGCGGATTTGGCGAGCTCTCGGCCACGGTGTTTGCCCATCCAGAGTTTGATTCCCGAACTTTCGGGGTGAAGCGCACCGGACCCCTTGCCAGGGCCATGGTATTCGATGCCAATCTCGCCGAGGGCGACGCGCCGCAACGCCTCGTGGACTTGGGCTGGGACCTCGACGATCTCGGGCTGCGCTATCGGCGTTTCGTGAAGCGCTTCGAGCGCGTGCTCGCGGCGCTCGAGGGCTGCCGCCGTCTCGATGCGCAGGCCAGTTTCATCGTGCGCACGTTACTCATCCACGAATACCGCCGTCTGCACTTGCGCGACCCCTTGCTGCCCTCACGGCTGCTGCAGGCTGACTGGCCGGGGGCGCGGGCTGCGGCGCTATGCCGCGACATCTACGCCCGCGTATTTGCGGCGTCCGAGGTGCATTTGTCGCGGGTGGCGGCGCAACTCGACGGCGCCTTGCCGGCGCCGGAAGGCTCGGTGATGCAGCGCTTCGGCGGCATCGCCCTTTAGGGCGCAGCATCGATCGACCAACGCATTTCGTTGGTCGGAGAGAATCCCAGCGATTGGTATAGAGGCCGTCCGAAGTCGGAAGCGTGCAGGACCATGCGGTCGCAGCCCTGGCTCTTCGCCCACGCCATCACGGCCTGCATCAGCGCCCCTGCAATCCCCCGCCGGCGCGAACCCGGCTCGGTATACACATTCACCGCCAACGGCACCGGTCCGGTCGCAATGCGGCCCTCATGGGTGATGCGCGGCAGCTGCGGCTTCATGTGCACGCCGGCCCCGGCGAGAACATTTTCTTGTGCATCGATTGCGAACCAGCCGAGGTAGGAACCCTCGCGCAACAGCGCGGCGAGCGCCACGGTCGACGCCCGCAGCAGCTCGTTCGCCAGCGCCTCGGTCGGCACCTGACCCATATCGCTGAACATGCCGACGCGATGCCGCGCGATGAGGGCGGCGTCGTCGGCGGTGGCGCGGCGGATGCTGAACTCTGCAGCGGAACTCACGCCTCGTCCTCGCGCCAGTGCTCCAGTGTGCTCACCACCAAATTTAAAAAAGCATTGGCTTGAAACGCGTCCAGCGCGCGGTGATCGATGGTGAGCGTCAGATAGCACATCGAGCGCACGCCGATCGACTCGACGCCGTCGGCTTGAACCACGCACACCCGGCGCTCCACCTTGCCGACCCCCAGGATGGCCACCTGCGGCTGGTTGATGACGATCGGTGTGGCCAGCAGACTGCCGCCCACGCCGTGATTCGAAAGGGTAAAAGTGCCGCCGCGCACATCCTCGGGCGCAAGCTTGCCGGCGCGCGCAGCCTGCACCAGTCGATCGAGGCGCTGCGCCACCTCGAACAGACTGAGGTCCTGAGCTCGGTGGATCACCGGCACGATCAGTCCTTCGTTGCCGAGCGCGGTGCCCACGCCGATGTTCACGTTGCCGTGCAGTTCGAGCGCATCGGCGTGAAAGGTGGCGTTGACCTCCCGGTGCACCCGCAAGGCCTGCACGCAGGCGCTGATGAAATACGCCGTCAGGGTCAGGCGCGCGCCGCGGGAATGATAATCGGCCGCGTGCCGCGCCCGATGCGCCAGCACCCGTGTCAGATCCGCCTCGAACAAGGTGGTGACATGCGGCGCCTCCAGCAGACTGCGCGCCATGTGCTCGGCCACCCGCCGGCGAATGGCGGTGTGCGGCAGTCGCGTGCCGATCGCGGGCGGTGCCGCTGCGGCCGGCGCCTGTGCAGCCGGCACGCGCGCAGCCGCCACGTGGCGTTCCACATCCTGCGCCGTGATCCGTCCCTCGTGGCCTGTGCCGCGGACGTCCGCTGCCGACAATGCATGCTCCTTGAGCAGCCGCCGTACCGCGGGACTCAGCTGCCCCTGCCCCGGCGCCTCGCTCTCGGCGGACACCGCCGCCGGCGCCCGCTCGGGCGATGCCGGACGGCTGGGTTCCCGGGGCGCCGCTGCTGCCGCTGCCAAACTGAGGCGGGCCAGCACTTCGTCGGGCTTCACTTCGTCGTTCGCTTCCTTGAGAACTTCGACCAAGGTGCCGCTGGCGGGGGCGGGAATTTCGACGGTGACCTTGTCGGTCTCCAGTTCCACCAAGGGTTCATCCTTGACGACGGCGTCACCGACCTGCTTGCACCAGCGCAGGACGGTGGCGCGCGTTCCCTCATCATTGGGCGGCGCCAACACGTCTGCGAGCCGGGTCATTTCAGATTTCAGCCAGGGATTTGATGGCGTGCGAAATAGTTTGGGCGTTCGGAAGGACTTCGTCGAGCAATATCGGACTGTGGGGGCTGGGTAGATCGGGCATGGCGAGACGCTCGATCGGCGCGTCAAGGTCGAAGAACGCCTCCTTGGCGACGACCGCGGCGATTTCGGCGCCGAAGCCCGCAGTCAAGTTGTCTTCATGAACGATGAGGCAGCGGCGGGTCTTGCGCACCGAGGCGAGCGTCGCGTCGCGGTCCCAGGGCGACAGGGTTCGCAGATCGAGCAGCTCGGCGGATATTCCGCTGTCGATGATGGCCTGTTCGCAGCGTTCGACCATCGCGCCCCAGCTCACGACGGTGAGTGCGCTGCCCTCGCGCAGGATGCTCGCCTTGCCGAACGGCACGACGAAGTCATCACCGGGATAGGCGCGCCGCGCTGAAGCGGAGTCGAGCAGCGCGCGGTGTTCGAAAAAAATGGTCGGATCATTGCCCCGCAAGGCGCTGCGCAGCAAGCCGACTGCATCCTGGGCATTCGAGGGCATCGCCAGGCGCCAACCCAGACCGTGCAGCCATTGCACCTCGTTCGACTGGCTGTGCCAGGGATCGCCGCATTTGAAGAAGCCCCCGGGAATGCGCACCACCATGGGCGCAGCGAACCGGTTCACGGTGCGCCAACGCATGGTTCCGCAGTCGTTGAGTTGCTCGGCGGCGGGATCCGCATATTTTCGAAATTGAATTTCCGGCACGGGCATGAGCCCGGCGGCGGCCATGCCCACCGCCCGGCCGATGATGCCTTCCTCGGAAAGGCTGGTGTCGAAGACCCGTGCGGCCCCAAATTTTTCCTGCAAACCGAGGGTCGCCGCGTGCACGCCGCCTTTGCGGCCGACGTCCTCGCCGAAGATGAGCATTCGCGGATTTACGGCGAGTTCGGTTTCCAGCGTGCGGCGCACCGCGGTGAGCAGATTGATCCGCGGACCCTGCGGCGTCGCGTGTTCATTGCCCGCGGCAGGGACGACTCCGTCGCAGCGAATACCGCCCTGTTGCTGCAAGTCGATGGCACCGTCGGCGCCGGTTTCAGAAAACAAATAGCGCCGGACCCGCTTGGGATCAGGAGCGCTGCCCGGGTCCACCGAAGCGAGCGCTGCGGCGACCGCCTGGCGCGCCTGCGACATTTCAAATTCCCAATCCGCGGGCGAAACCAGGGTCGGGACCAGTTGCGCGTAAAGCCGTCCGAGCGGATCACGCTCTTTCTCGGCGGCGATTTCACCCGCGCTCTTGTAGGTCTGCGTGTCCTGTCCCGAGTGACCGGAAAGGCGCGGGACCACGAGCCGCAACAACGCCGGTCCGCCGCCCGAGCGAACCCCGGTCACCGCACTTTCAATGAGTGCCGCGGCGCTGAGAGGGTCTGCGGCATCGCCGTCGATCACGCGCAGGCCGCGAAAGGCTTCGAGATTTCCGGCGATATTGCCGCCCGGCGTTTGCTGGCGCGAGGGCACGGAAATGCCGTAGCCATTGTCCTCGATGAAGAACAGCAGCGGCAGCCGTTCGGTGGTCGCAACATTGAGCGCCGCCCAAAATCCATTCGTCGCGGTCGACGCATCTCCGCCGTGTGCGACGGCAATGCTGTTGATGCAGTCTTTATCGCCCAGCACCTGTGCGCGATAGCGCAAGGCCTGGGCCCAACCGACAGCCGGGGTGTACTGCGTGCCCACGCCGCCGCACACCGGCAGCACGCAGGCGCCGGATTTGCGAGGCATGTTGAACACCACGCCGATGACGCGGCCTTCGCTCATGCCGCAGGCTTTCATCATGCTCGAGGCCAGCGCTTGCTCGAGCGGCAATCCAAGGCTCAACAACAGCGGC
>DATLVV010000135.1:0-8140 GCA_035577165.1 Steroidobacteraceae bacterium
CGCCTCCTTATTGGGTTGTACCCAACCGCGTCGGCTCCGCCTCGGCTGAAGCGAAATCGGCCTCGGTCGCGGCCACGTGGAATACTCAGACAGGCTCCTAATACTCCGCCGGCGGTGTCGCACGGCGCCGTTCGGGCGCAAAAAAAGGACGCTCGACGATCTGTGCGCGCGACATCCGGCGTTCCCATACGAGTTCACGGTTCAAATAGATTTCCGCCCACACCGTCGAGCCGACCTGGAAGTGCGGCGCTGCGACGATAGCAAGGGCGATGTTGCGCTTGCAAGTGGGCGACCAAATCGCCGAGGTCACGCTGCCGATTTCCTGCTTGCCGCCTGCCTCGGTGTAGATGAGCGCGTTGTGGGCGGGCTTGTTGCCGGCAACATCCAAGCCGACCAGCCGGCGCCGCAGCCCTCCAATCTTCTCCGCAAGCAGCGCCCGTCGCCCGGTGAAATGCCCTTTGTTGAAGTCCACCAGCCACTCCAACCCCAATTCCAGCGGCGAACGGTCGCGCCCGGTCCTGATCGTGTGCTCCGCCGATACAAAATCCACATTCGGCAGCAGGAACCCGGCCTCGATGCGCGCAACATTCAAGGCCTGCGAACCGATCGCCCGTATGCCCCGCGATCGCCCCGCCCGCATCAGCGCGTCCCAAACGCTTTCGGCCGCCTCGGGTTCCATCCACAACTCATAACCCAGATCGCCGGTAAATCCCGTGCGCGAGACCATCAATGAATGATCATCGAGCGCAAATTGACCGATCTCAAACGGCTTGAGACGCTCGACTCCCTGCAGACCCAACGACTTCAAAACCGCGCACGAGGTCGGACCCTGCAGCGCCAACGCCGCTATCTGCTCGGTGACCTCGCTGATCTGGACGTCGAACCCGATCGCGGAATCTAGCAGCCAGTCGAGCTGGCGTTCGGCGGTGCAAATGCGGTATTCGTCCGCTCCCAAACGGAATACCGTACCGTCATCGATGAGATGACCGGCATCGTTGCACCAGACGCAGTAGGCGACCCGGTCGGGCTTGAGCTTGGCGATATCGCGCGTCACCAGCCGATTGAGGTAGGGCACGGCATCGGAACCCACGACGCGGTACTTCACCATCGGAGTCAGGTCATAGAGCGTGGTGGCATTGCGAATCGCGAAGTATTCCTGCTCCATGGTGGTGAAGACATCCACCGTCGTATATCCCGCCCACGGTATGAAGCTGTCGACCTGGCTCAAGGCCCGGTGACGCTCGTAGAACGGCGTCCTGAGCAGCGGTTGCTTGAAGTGCGGCGCCGAAGGGTCGCTCATGCTGATTTCACGTCCCATTTGAGTACTTCTTGCGCGGCATTGAGGCCGGCCACGCCCATCACGCCGCCGCCGGGGTGACAACCGGCTCCGCACAGGAACAGTCCCTGCATGGGTGTGCGGTGCTGGGCCGCGCCCGGAACCGGGCGCACCATCAAGAATTGATCGAATGCCAGGTCTCCGTGATGCCAGTGGCCGCCGCTGATGCGAAACTCTCGTTCGAGATCGGGCGGCGCCAGCAATTCGGCCTCGATGACGCAGGCACGCAACCCCGGCGCATATCGTTCCAATGTATCCAGCGCCACGTCCAAGAGCCGTTGCCGTCCGCTCTGCCAGCCTTCCTTCAGTGAATAGGGTGCGTATTGCAGGATGGCCGACAGCACATGCTGCCCGGCGGGCGCAAGGCTGGGATCGTTGAGCGTGGGAATGGTAATTTCCATGGCGGGCGCTGCCGAGAATTCGCCGTACTTCGCATGATTGTACGCATGCTCGATGTGCTGCAGCGACGGCGCGATCAGCAATCGGCCGCGCAAGCTCGCCTCCGGCACGCCGGTGAAAGGCGGTGCGCTCCGCAACGCCAGATGCAGCTTTGCGCTGAGGCCGCGGTCGCGAATATGGGTCACGCGCCGAACAAAGCCGGTGTCGAGATGCCGCGTTCCCAGCAAGCGCAGGAAAGTCGTCTTTGGATCTGCGCTCGAAATCACCGCGTCCGCGCGCACCGTCTCGCCCGATTCGAGAGTGACGCCGCAAGCGCGGTCGCCTTCCACCACGATACCGGTCACCGCCGCTCCGGTACGCAGGGTCGCCCCGGCCGCCTGCGCCGCTTTGGCCAGGGCATCGCAGAGGGCTCCCATCCCGCCCTTCGGCTGGGACAGTCCCGTCATGCCCGCCGATTCTGCCGCCAGCCGGTACAGCAGCGTCAACACCGTGCCGGGAGAGCGTGGGCCGAAGTTGGCGCCGAGCACGGCATCGAAGCCGAGCGCGCCCTTCAGCGCCGCCGATTCGAAGTTCTCCTCGAGCAAGTCATGGACATTCATGCCGCCGATGCGCAGCAATTCACGCATGTCGCGACGTCCCAGCTTGCGTATTTGCCAACCCATCCAGAGCAGCGCCAGGCGGTCGGCCCGAGCGCTCGTTCCCAAACGCGGCGGCACACGCGAGAAGATCGGTGCCAGGGCCGCAGCGAAACGGCGCATGCGCGTCGTATACGCCACATACGCCTGCGAATCCGCCGCCGACAGGCGCTGCCCGGCGACCGCCTCGCTCACGTTCAAGAATTCGCCATTGGGCAGCAGCGCCGTGGTGCTCATGCCCTGCGCCGCCCACTCCAGACCGTGCGATTCCAACCGCAGATCGCGCAATAGTTGCGCCGGCATCATATGCAGCAGATGGGCGCCCGCCGACACCCTGAATCCCGGCGCGAATTCCCGCGTCACGGCCGCCCCGCCCAGCGCCGCCGCCGCTTCGAGCAGCAACACCGATCGGCCGCGGCGCGCCAGAGTCGCGGCGCATACCAGGCCATTATGGCCGCCGCCGATGATCACGCAGTCGTAGCTCAATTCGCCCTGCCGAGATCGCGCAGCACGGCGCGGGCCGCGTTCGCGCCGGGAGCCCCCATGACGCCGCCGCCCGGATGGGTGCTGGAGCCGCACATGTACACCCCGCGTACCGGCGCGCGGTATTGGGCATAGCCCGGGATCGGGCGGTTGAACAACAGCTGATCCATGGTCAATTCGCCTTGGAAGATGTTGCCCTCGGTGAGTCCCACTTCGTTCTCGATGTCCCAGGGAGTGCGAATTTCGGCATGCAGGATCAAATCTTTGAAATTCGGGCTGTGCTGCGCAATCGTGCCGATCACGGTATCGCCGAAGGCCTTGCGCTTGGCGGCATCCCAGGGACCATCGGCCAGCTCGTAGGGGCAGTACTGCACGAACACGGACATGTAATGCTTGCCGTCGGGCACCATGGTCGGATCGATCTGCGAGGGAATGAGCATGTCGATGTACGGCGCCCTGGACCAGCGGCCGTCCTTCCAATCATCGTAGGCGCGTTCCATCATTTCGATGGTGTCGGTCACGTGCATATCGCCGCGCGTGCAGGGTGAATCCCGGGGTATCGCCGGGAACTCCGGCAGGCCGTCCAAGGCGATGTTCAACTTTCCGGAAGAGCCGCGAATCTTGAAATTCTTCACCTGCCGCAGAAACTCGTCAGGCAGGTCCTTCGCATCCATGGTTTCGAGGAAGGTGCGGCGCACATCGAGATTGGAGATCACCAGCGGCGCATGAATCTGCTCGCCGTCGGCCAGCGCAACACCGGTGGCGCGTCCGTTGCGCACCAGAATTTTCGCCACGGGCGCGGCGCTGCGAATGGCGCCGCCGCTTGCCTGGAACGACGCGCCGAGCGCCTGGGTGATGGCCCCCATGCCGCCGCGCGCGAAACCCCAGGCGCCGACGGTGTCATCGATGTCGCCCATGTAGTGATGCAGCAAGACATAGGCCGTTCCCGGCGAGCGCGGGCCCAAGGCCGTACCGATGATGGAGCTGCCGGCGAAGTGCGCCTTGACGATCTCACTTTCGAAATATTCGTCGAGAAAATCCGCCGCGCTCATGGTCCAGAAACGCAGCGTGTCGTACATGCGTTCCTCGCCGAGGCCGTGGAACCTCCTGCCGAGGTACAGCAATTCCTGCAGATCGCGCGGCTTGAAGGAGGTGGGATCGGGGGGCTCGCGCATCAGCAGCGGTTTGATGAACTTGCATTGGCGCATGACGTCGCGCGAGTAGCGATCATAGGCTTCCGCATCGCGGCGCGAGTGCCGGGCGATTTCCCGGCGCAAGGCATCATGGTTGTCATACAGCGCCAGATGTCCGCCGCCCTGCATCATCGTGCAGCCCCCTTCATAGGGAATGACCTGCAATCCGTACCTGGGCAGCTCCAGAGTGCGGATGATCTCCGGCCTCAGCAGGCTGCACACATAGGAGCAATTCGAGTAGGTGAAATCCTCGTAGAGGCGGCGGCTGACCGCCGCGCCGCCGATGTAGGGTTGCCGCTCGAGCACCAGCACTCTGAGGCCGGCGCGCGCGAGATAGCAGGCCGCAACCAAGCCATTGTGGCCGGCCCCGACGATGATGGCGTCGGGGTCCGCACCCGATCCTCTCGCGTCGCCGCTCAAGCCGGCACTTTGTGCGTGGCGCCGCTCGACTTCAGGGTCGCGTCCACAGCGATCTCAAAGGCCCGCAAGGTATCCGCCAGGCATGATGCATCGTGCGCCGCGGACACGAACCAGGGCTCGCGCGAATCCGGTTCGCACAGCACCCCTTCATCATGCAGCACTTGCGCCATGGCGTCGTAGAACGAGTAGTCACTGCCCTTCCAGTCGCGGTAGTTGCGCGGCGGCTCATGCGCGAAATACAAGCCGCTCATGGAGGGATGTCCGACAAAGCTATGGGCGATGCCGCGCGCGCCGAGCACGGCGCGCATGCCGGCCCGCAGCCGGGTGCCGTAGTCGGCGATCCGCTCCAACGCATCGGTTTCGTCGAGGATCTGCAAG
This sequence comes from Steroidobacteraceae bacterium, assembly GCA_035577165.1. GTDB lineage: Bacteria > Pseudomonadota > Gammaproteobacteria > Steroidobacterales > Steroidobacteraceae > Bog-1198. The sequence continues at coordinate 4,845 of DATLVV010000135.1, forward strand.
GTCTTCTCGGCCGCCGCCAGCGAAATCGAGTGTGCCGTGTACGTGCCCCCGTGAGCCACGCCGCGGCCGATCTTGCGCATGATGTCCTCGCGTCCCGCCAGTACGGAAATGGGATAGCCGTTGGCCACGGCCTTGGCAAACGTGCACAGATCGGCTTTGACGCCGTACAGCTCCTGCACGCCGCCGCGCGCGACCCGAAATCCCGTCTTGACCTCGTCGATGAGCAGCACCACGCCGTGCCGGTCGCACAAGCTGCGGGCCGCGCGCAGATATTCCGGCTCCGCCGCAATACCCAAGCAATTGCCCATGATGGGCTCGATCAACATGCAGGCGATGCGATGCGCGTGGCGCTTGAACACGTCTTCCAACTGATTCGCATCATTGGCCTGCACGAAGTGCGCGAAGCTGCGTGTGCTGATGGGCACGCCTTCGCTGTAGGGTTTCACCTCGGGATCGCCGACCTGCGACCATTTGTCCATGGGCGTAAACCACATGGCCGCATCGAACAACCCATGATACCCGCCCTCGAGAATCACATAGTCGTCCTTGCCGGTATAAGCGCGCGCCACTCGCAAACCCGCCATCACCGCCTCCGTGCCGGAATTTGAAAAGCGCACCAGTTCGGCCGCCGGCACCATTTTCGAAATGCGCTCGGCCACGGTGAACTCGCGCTCCGTCGACAACGCAAACACTCCGCCCACTTGCATGCCTTCGCGAGCCGCCTGATCAACCTCGGGATGAGCGTAGCCGAGAATCGCCGGACCATAACCCATGCGGTAGTCGACGTACTTGTTGTCGTCGAGATCGATGATCCGCGCGCCCACGCCATTCTTCACGTAGATGGTGCGCTCCTCGCCCCAGAAACGAAAATTCGAAGCCACGCCCAGCGGCAGGCGTTTGACGGCGCGTTGAAAGTGCGCGTTGCTCTTGGTCAGGTTTCTGGCCATGACGTCCCCCTTGAATTGATCAGCCTGAATCGGAGATTTCGCGCGACCGTAACATTCGCCGCGAGCCTCGTCCACAACAATTATATGCTCATATAAATCACTTGCCGAGCCCGGTCCGAAGCGCCATTGGGGCGAATTTCTGCACTGCGTTGCTACACCGTAGAAATGGGCTTTTTAAGCTGTAATAGCCGTGCTGCGCTGCTTCGACTTGCCAACCAAGCGCCCTTCGGGATACATTAAATACCCATATAAGCCGCTGCGGTGAACGTCATGACCAACCTGTCCGTCGCGAAGCGCGCCGACGAGGCCGCAGCCACGCTGCCGCATGCGCTGCCTGCCTGGGTCTACAACAACAGCGAGCTCAACCGCTTGGAGCTCGAGCGCATCCTGATGCCGAGCTGGCAGATCGTCTGTCACGTCAATTCCATTCCCAAGGCGGGCGACTACCAGATCTTCGATTTGGGACCGGAAAGCGTCATGGTATTGCGTGACCGCGACGGCTCGGTGCGTGGCTTTCACAATGTCTGCCGCCACCGCGGAGCACGGCTGCTGGACGGCTCGGGCAATTGTCCCGCCACCGTTACCTGCCCCTATCACGGCTGGAGCTACCGGCACGACGGCGGCTTGATCGGCATGCCGGTGCGTGAAAGTTTCCCCGGACTCGATCGCGCGGAGCATGGCCTGCGTCCGGTTCGGGTGGACATCGCCTTCGGCTTCGTATTCGTTTGCCTGGCCGGCGAGCTGCCGCCGGTGGCCAAGCTGTGGGGCAAATTGGCGGAGGAATTTCTCCCCTACCGCTTCGAGGACATGGTGCCCCTGGGTGCCATTACTCAAGAGACCTGGAACGTCGATTGGAAAATTGCGATGGACAACTACCTCGAGTCCTATCACGTCCCAATCGGACATCCCGGGCTCTATCGAATGTTCACCCCGGACTACGAAGATCAAGCGTCGGTGCCGGGCGTGGCGCGCGGCATCAGCTGGCTGCGCAAGCAGGACTCGCCGCGCTGGGCCGAAGGCCTGTACCAGCGGATGGTGGGCCGGGTCGTCACGCATTTGCCCGAAGAGAACCGTCGCAGCTGGCGTTTTTACAGCGCCCTGCCCAATTTGGGCATCGACGTGTTTCCCGACCAGATGGATTTCTTTCAAGTGCTGCCGAGCGGTCCCGGCAGGTGCACCATTCGCGGCGCCGTGTTCGGCCTGCCCGATGAGCGCCGCGAAATGCGCGCCGTTCGCTATTTGAGCTCGCGCATCAATACTCAGGTGAACGAGGAAGACAAGTGGCTCTGCGGGCGCGTGCAGCGCGGTCTTGCTTCAGGCAGCTACAAGCCGGGGCCTCTGTCCCAGCTCGAGCGCTGGATGTTCGAATTCCACAATCTGCTGCGCGCGCGGATCCCGGAATTTGCCCTGCCGAACGCGCCGAAGCAGTTCGCCTAGGAGCCTGCAGAGGCGGTCCCGCGAGCGGCGATCCCGCGATCGCCACTCCGCAGTGCTACCCCAGGTTGATCCACGCGGACTTCGTCTGCGTATAGGAGATCAGGCTCTCCACGCACTTGTCGCGGCCCTGACCCGATTGCTTATAGCCGCCGAAGGGCTGCGTCATGTCGCCGTGGTCGAAGCAGTTCACCCAGATGACGCCGGCTTCGAGATCGCGCACAGTCTTGTGCGCAACGCTCAAGTCACGCGTCCATACCGCTGCCGCAAGGCCATAGATCGAATCGTTGGCCACCTTCAGCGCCTCGCCCAGGCCATCGACCTCGATGGCGGCCGCCACCGGCCCGAAAATCTCCTCTTGCGCGATGGTCATGCGATTGTTGACGCCGGTGAACAGCGTCGGATTGACGAAGGCTCCCGGCAGATCCGGCGATCCCCCGCCGAATTCCAGACGCGCCCCTTCGGACTTGCCGCGATTGATATAGCTCAGGACGCGCGAGCGGTGCGATGCGGTCACCAGCGGGCCCAGATTGGTGGTCGGATCGAGCGGATCGCCCGCCCGATAGGCGTCCTTCCCGCGCTCGATGAAGCGGGCGAGGAATTCCTTGGCGATGGGCTTGTCCAGCAGCAGGCGCGAACCCGCATTGCATACCTCGCCCATGTTGCCGTAGATGCCATTGATGGCGTACGTCACTGCGGTGTCCAGATCGGGCAAATCGGCGAGGAAAATCTGCGGAGTCTTGCCGCCGCATTCCAAGCTGACGCGCTTCATATTCGACTGGCCGGCATAAATCAGCATCTGTTTGCCGATCTCGGTCGAGCCGGTGAACGCGATCTTGGCCACATCATTGTGCAACGCCAGCGCGGCGCCGGCGACTTCGCCCAATCCGTTCACCACATTGAACACGCCCGGCG
>DATLVV010000136.1:0-3104 GCA_035577165.1 Steroidobacteraceae bacterium
CCTAGAAATTCAAACCCATTCCGAGGTCGAAGCGCGTGAGGTCCTTGTTGACGTCGAAGGTTTGGTAGTCGACCTTGAATACCACGTGCGGCGTTACATAGAAACTGGCACCCACGGTCCAAACGCGATCTCGCGGCTGCGGCCACGGACGACCATCCGAAGCAAGCCCGGCGGGCACCGTCGTGAATCCCGGGGGAATCCCCTCATAGGAGGCACCCATGTCGTAGTGCTCCCAGCGGGCGAACGGCGCGAGTCGATAGCCGCCGTTCTCCCATACCGTATAGGCGCCCTGCAGGTAGTAACCGAGGAACTCGGACGGCAGGGGATTGGAAGCGCCGGCATTGGCGAGATTGAAAGTCGAGGTGTTCGAGATGCGGCCCCTGGCATATACCGCCGACAGTTCCGCGGCGCCGGGAGTCCAGCGAGCGTGCCCCTCCCAAAGAGTCACTCGCTGACTGGGCAGTCCGGCGGGCGTGGTCGGCACCGCGGCTTCTCCCGTGAATACCGCGGCGCCGGCCAGCAACCCAGGAATGCCGCTGTAATTGAGCGACAGGTATTGAGACAGGTGATGGCCGTTGGCGAGCGACAGTTCCTGATGCGTCGCCTGCATGGGGGCCACGCCGTTGTTCTCGAGATCGAGCGCCGTGCGGTACTGCGGATCCTCGGGGTTGATCTCCCAGCCGCCGAGATTGAGGCCCGTGGTCACGCCGGCGTCCCAGTTCAAGCCGATCTCGGTATTGCCGTGCACTCCGAATCCGCCCTCCCGCCACGTGCTGGGTATGATCAAGGTCTCGACGAAGTTGCGCTGCACACCGTAAAAGTTGGTGGGCTCATGGTGCTCATTGAGCAATCCGAATGGCATCAAGAACAATCCGGCCTTGATCGAGGCCCATGGGGCGAGCTGGTGATCGACGTAGAACTGCTCGACCTCGAACTCGCCTACATCGTCCGCCGAAGCGACTGCATGCTCCACTTCGAATTCTGAATTGAACACGGTGCGGTCGTCGAATCGATAGCCGATTCCGAACACCGCGCGCGCCAGGTCGAATTGCGTATCCTCTGGAAAATGCGTGGGATGGGTGTAGTAGATCTCGCCATATCCCCACAGACTCAAGTTCTCCGAGATTCCTCCCGACGCTGGGCGAGCCGCTTCGCCTGCTGCGGCGACTTGTGCGGCCTGTGGCTGAGCTTGCGCGGCCTGCTGCTGCTGCGCCGAGGACAACGCCTCGTTCTGCGCCTTGAGCTCAGTGATCTGCTGCTTCATCGAAACCAGCTCTTGTTGCACTTCGTCGAGCCGCTGCTCGAGCTTGCGCACGATATCGGCGTTGACGGGCACAGGTTCGGCCGCTCGCGCGATCGGCATGCCGGCAGCTGCGGAAAACAGCAGCGCAGCAAGATACTTCCGGGTGGCATTCATGAGTCGAGGGTTCCTCTACAGTGAACTGGCAGCCGCGGTTGCGGACTGGCATTGCGCCGGGAGTACCAGCGCAGTGGGGTTTTTGGGGTCGTAGCCATCCGTGAGCGTGCACAAGAAGGTGATCATGTCGTTGATCTCATCGGCATCGAGCGCCGGTTGATCGCCCAACACGCGGTTGTAGGGAATTTCGCCGGTGTTGACGTTGCCCAGATAACCCGCATCGCGTTGCGAAATCCCGGTTCGTCCATGTTTGGGCCGCCCAAGGGCACCGGCAGACCATGATCCGGGCCTTCATCGCTTGGATCAGCCGCAAAGGCATAGGCCGCAACATGGCAGGTGGCGCACGATTGTTTGCCTGACACCGACAACGCCTTGTCCTCGAAGATCTGCTCACCGAGTCTTGCGCCGGCCGACAGAGCCGCGGCGGCACCACCGTCGCTGGAATCGATCGGCGCAACACCGCCTCCGCACGCGCCCAGCGCCGCAAACGCAGCCGCCATCATCAGGCGCGCATGACCCAATCCCACAGCGCAGGCTCCCTTAGTAACACTAACAAGAAGTATAATAAGAACGATTCGTATTCGCAATACGAGGACGCAAATCTCGCCCCGGCAAGCGGGCGTCCGGGCGGCTACCTCAGGAGCTTTTGCCCGGGCGCCCGCCGGGGGGGTAATTTTGCTTGGCGATCCGATGAACCAGGTAGGCCACGGGAATCGCCAGTCCCAGCATCCAGTGAATCGAGGAGATTATGTCGCGCGCGCGTTCGTTGCCGACGTAGTAGAGCAAATAGCCGGTCACGATGAGAATCGACAGTACAATGAACAGTGCTCCGCCGCTCCATCGGTGATGTCCCCTCTTCCATGCTCTGACAACGTGCACACCCCAGAGCAGACCTCCGGTCCACAGCGCCAAGAACGCGAACGCCCCGTGCACTCTCAGCCACCACACCTCCGACGAGGTATTTTGCAGGCCAAGAGCATCCTGCGACTTCACGATATAACGAGCGATGAGCCACGCAGCGCCGGATATCCAGACCCCTGCGCCCACGCAATTGATCCATAGCTTGCTTCTCGGCCGCAGATGAATGTTCGACATGAATATTCGGACCTGACTTCAATTTTGGGTTTTGGCAGAGCGCGTAAAGTATCACGGCCATCAGGCGCGTTCGAAGCGGGCAACGGTTTCGACGTGGCCGGTAAATGGCAACAGGTTGTAGGCGGACAGCGCGCCGAGCCGCAGCTTGCCGGGCGCGGTGAGGCGCGCGGCATCGGTGAGGAGCGAATCAATCCCGCAGCTGATGTACAAAAACCGTTCCGGTGGATTTTCGCTCAAGAACGACCTCAGGTCGGGGTCAAGCCCCTTGCGCGGCGGATCGGCGATCACTACTTGCGCCTCGGAGGCGGCGAGCCGTGACGCCCCCGCAGGGCCCGGCACGATGGTGATCTTGGCTCGATCCGCCGCATCGAGCGCCGCAAGCCCAAGCTCAAGGCCGAGTAGCGAATGCGGGCTGACTTCATTCATCCGAATCTCGGAAACTCGTGCCAGTACCGACAAGCCGATGGCGCCGACACCGGCGTAAAATTCAGCGACGCGCGCGCCCTGCGGGATCTCGGCGCGCACATGCTCGATGATGGCCTGCGCCACGTCCAGGTTGTTCTGCCCGAATGCGCCGGGCGGATAGTGAACC
>DATLVV010000137.1:0-8974 GCA_035577165.1 Steroidobacteraceae bacterium
AAACAACTGTGCCCGCTTACGCGGGCACAGTTGATTACTTTCGAAGGCTTACTTTTTCTTAGCGGCCTTTTTCTTAGCTACCTTCTTCTTCGCCTTCTTTGCTTTCGCTGCCATGATAGAAACTCCGTTATCGGGTTAGTCCGGGGTCCGAGTATATACACGAATAATTAATTTACAAGCAATACGTCACCCTTCGGGCTCGACAATGTGGTAGCACTGTGAGCGATGTCACTCAAGAGTGAGGATGAACTCCCAATCCTTCTGCGTCACCGGCATCACCGACAGACGATTTCCACGGCGCAGCAAAACAAAATCCTTCAGCTTCTTCGCGGCGTGCTGCCGCAGTTCATCGAGAGTGATGATGCGCCGGAACTTGCGCACCAGCTTGACGTCCACGACATACCAACGGGGCGCATCCGCCTTGGACTCGGGATCGTAGTGATGATGCTTGGGATCGAAGGCGGTCGCGTCGGGGTAGCCGTCCTTGACGATGCTGACGATGCCGGCTATCCCGGGAACGTCGCAGCTGGAGTGGTAGAAAAACGCCTCATCGCCCTTTTTCATAGAGTCCCGCAGCATGTTGCGCGCCTGGAAATTGCGCACGCCATCCCAGGCGGACGTTTGCTTGGGCGCAGCCTTGAGTGCGTCGATGCTGAAGCTATCCGGTTCGGATTTCAGCAGCCAATGATTCATGGGTACCTCCGGCGTCTAGAATTGTTGCAGTCCCGATTCCGTCGCGAGCGAATCCAAACTCACGTCCCAAGGTTCGGCAAACGGGGATTCGGTACGCTGACAATCAAAAGCGAGCCCGATGGCGCGCGGTCCCGGCCAGTGGTGGCGGCGGCGGCGGAACTCCAGCGCTCGATCGTAGAATCCCCCGCCCATGCCCAATCGCCGGCCCCCCGCATCCACACCGACCAAGGGTACGACGATCAGGTTCAACCATCGAGGCGCGGTCGGGCGGTGCAAGCGTTTCGGCACGGCGATCCCGAACACGCCGCGCCGAGTCCTGGCGTCGAGCGGATAGAAGCGTATTCGACTATGCCGCCGGTCGACGATCACGGGCACATAGATCCGCACCCCGCGGCGGCGCGCCGTACGGATCAAGGCGGCAGTGTCCGTCTCACGGTCGAATGGCAGATAGAGCGCGACGCGCTTGCCGGCCCTGAAGGCCCGCAGCCCGGTGACCGCCCTGGCGGCCAAATTCGAGCGGTGTCCGTGCTCGACAGCGCTCAATGAGCGCCGCTGCGCGCGCAGATGTTTACGTAGATGGGCTTTCATCGAATGGAGATGGCGCCACCCGCAGATGCCGTTTTGGACCGTTGCTCCCGATGCCTTTCGCACCAGGTGGGGCTAACTGCGGCACTTAAGGCTTTCCGCTCGAGGCGGACTTGCACAATGATGCCAGCAAGCAATGGCCCCTGGGGTTTAAAACTTAGGGTCGAGAGGTAACCCGATCCGCATCGAACACCGCAGGCGGCGCCAAACTTAATCGTCCGACAGGCCTCAAAGCTCGAGCTGTCGACCCTTCTCCAAGGCCGACTCTACGCGCTCGCGCAGGATACGCAAGCGGCCGCCGACGTCAGAATCGAGATTGGTGTCACGGTTGCGGAATCGAATCAATTCATTCGCCATGTTGAGGGCTGCAATCACTGCGATACGATCCAGGCCGACGACCTTGCCGCTGTCGCGGATCTCGCGCATTTTCATATTGAGGAACTCCGCGGAGTCCAGCAGGTCAGAGCGCTCTTCGATCGGGCAGGTAATGTGATACTCCTTCTCGAGTATCCGCACGCTGACACGGGCTTGATTGTCGCTCACGCCTGTTCCATCGATTTCAATCGGCCGATCATCGCCTCGACCCGCGCGCGAACCTGCTCGTTCTTTTGCAGCAGGCCGGCGCGTTCGGAGGTGAGCGTTTCCTGCCGCTGGCGCAGGGCGCGATTTTCTTCCTTGATCTGGCTGAGGGTCGCGATAAGGTCTTCGAGGCGCTTCTCGAGCCGCTTCAGCTCGAGATCCACCGCTGACTTCGGGTTGGGTTCGTTCATAGACCCACAATATAGAGCGCGAATTGGCGCAATGCAAAGGGCGGCGTAGGAGACAGGCTGCTCGGCCCCTACTGCGGTATTATTGTCGGAATGGTGATCTCGGATATTCGATTCAAGGACTTTGAGGACGTCCTGGCAACCGCCGGCAGTCTGGCCGATGCCGCCGAGGCGCATGGCTCGTTGTGCGGCGCGTTGTGTGCGATGTCGCCCTACAAGATGCAGGACTGGGTGAATGAGATCCTCCCCGATGGCGCGGCCTTATCGGATGAGTCGTCGGCCATGATTGAGCGGGTCTTCACTGCAACCGCAAGCTCGTTCGGCGAGCAGGGCATGGAATTCGAACCCCTGCTACCCGACGACGAGCAGCCGCTCAACGGCCGCGCCAATGCGCTGGCCCTGTGGTGCACCGGATTTCTCTATGGCCTCGGGACTGGACATATTTCCGACCTCGAAGCACTGAACGGCGATGTCGGAGAAATCGTACGGGATTTCACCGAAATCTCCCGGGCGACCGGCGACGACGCGGACGCCGACGAATCCAACGAACAGGCGTATGCCGAGCTGGTCGAATTCATCCGCGTCGCGGCCCAGGTCGTGTTCGAGGAACTGCTGCCGCTGCGCCGACAGGTCTATCCGGCGCAGCAGCGGCTGCATTGAACCAGGAGCCTGTCTGAGCCTGATGGATCGCAAGGAATTCGCGCGGCGGCGGCGCCAATTCATGCGCATGATCGGCAAGGACGCGATTGCGATTCTGCCGGCGGCGCCGGTGCGCCATCGCAACGGCGATATCGAGTACGCCTACCGGCAAGACAGCCATTTCTATTACCTGAGCGGATTTCCCGAGCCGGACGCGGTTGCCGTGCTGGTGCCGGGCCGTGCCCAGGCGGAATATCTGCTGTTCGTCCGCGAGCACGACGCGCTGCGCGAGTCCTGGGATGGTGCGCGCGCCGGGACCGACGGTGCCGTGGAACGCTACGGCGCCGACGACGCCTTTCCGATCGCGGACATCGATGAGATCCTGCCCGGACTGATGGAAATGCGGCCGCAGGTGTACTACTCCATGGGCGCGTATCCGGACTTCGACTCGCATGTCTTGAGCTGGGTCAACGGGCTGCGGGCGGAGGCACGCCAGTCGGCCGGCGCGCCCCACGAATTTGTGGCGTTGAGCCATGTGCTCGACGACATGCGGCTCTACAAGAGCCGCGCCGAGCAGGCCGTTCTGCGCCGCGCCGCCCAGATCTCCGTGGGCGCACATCGCCGCGCCATGCGCTTTGCGCGGCCCGGGCGCATGGAGTACGAGGTGATGGCCGAATTGCTGCATGAGTTTCGCTCCCACAATGCGGATATTTCCTACTACCCCATCGTGGGCAGCGGCGCCAACACCTGCGTCATGCACTACCGCGACAACGATCAGCCCCTGTGCGACGGAGACCTGTTGCTGCTCGATGCGGGTTGCGAACATGAGTTCTACGCCTCGGACATCACACGCACCTTTCCAATCGGCGGCCGGTTCACGTCGGCGCAACGCGCGGTCTACGACATCGTGCTGGAAGCCCAGCTCGCGGCCATCGACAAGGTGCGCCCCGGAAACCATTGGAATCATCCGCACGAGGCGGCGGTACGTGTGATCACGCATGGGCTGGTCAAGCTGGGGCTGCTGAAGGGCAAGGTGGGGTCGCTCATCAAGACCGAAGCGTACCTGCAGTTCTTCAGTCATCGCACCGGGCACTGGCTCGGCCTCGACGTGCATGATGTCGGCGACTACAAGGTCGGCGGCGAATGGCGAGTTCTGGAACCCGGCATGGTGCTCACCGTCGAGCCGGGGATCTACATCCGGCCGTCGCCGCGCATTGCGAAGGAATTTTGGAACATCGGCATCCGCATCGAGGACGAAGTGCTGGTCACCAACGGTGCTCCGGAGGTGCTGACCGCGGCTCTCGAGAAGACCCCGGATGCGATCGAGGCGCTGGTGCCGGCGGCCTGATGCAGAGCGCGGCCATACCGTCCTTCGACATCACCATCGTGGGCGGCGGCATGGTCGGCGCGAGTCTCGCCGTCGCATTGGCGCCGCTCGGTCTCAGGGTCGCGCTGCTCGAGGCGATTCCTCACGATTCCGCCCTGCAGCCCAGCTTCGATGAGCGCACGACGGCGCTGTCGAACGGCAGCCGCCGAATCCTCGAGACACTCGGCGTATGGGAAGGGATCGAGGCCTCGGCTACCGCGATCCGTAAAATCCATGTCTCGGATCAGGGCCGCTTCGGCTTTGCGCGCATCGACGCAGCCGAACAAGGTCTCGCCGCCATGGGCTATGTGGTGCCGAATCGCGCCCTGGGGCGGGCGCTGTGGGGCGGCCTTCACGACAGTCCCGGCGTTCAAGTCTACTGTCCTGCCGAGGTGTCCCGGCTCCGCCACGGCGAGGATTCGATTGCATTGGAGATAACCGCGGCCGGGGAGGCGCTCACCCTCGATACCCGGCTGGTCGTGGCGGCCGACGGCGTGCAATCCACGGTGCGCGCGGCTTTCGGGGTGGAGGCGGAGAGCCGCGACTATGAGCAGACGGCCCTCATCACCACGGTGCTGCCGCAGCGATTCCACGATCACGTGGCGTACGAAAGGTTTACCGACACCGGGCCGCTGGCGCTGTTGCCGCTCGAGGGCGGTCGATGCACCCTGGTATTGACCTTGAGCCCTGCGATGGCGACATCGGCCATGGGGTGGTCGGACGTGGAGTTCCTGGCCGAACTGCAACGGCGATTTGGATTTCGCCTCGGCCGGTTCCTCAAGGTCGGTCGCCGTGCGGCGTATCCACTGTCGCTGACTCGCGCGATGCGCACCAGCGCGGGGCGCTGCGTCATCATCGGCAATGCCGCACAAGGGCTGCACCCGGTCGCCGGCATGGGCTTCAATTTAGGGCTGCGCGATGTCGCGAGCTTGGCCGAGCTCATTGCCGAGCGACGCCATCAGCCCGCGTTCGATGCGGGAATGTCCGGCTTGTTGGCGGAATACGATGCCTGGCGCCGGGCCGATCGCGGCAACGTCATTGCATTCACGGATGGACTGGTGCGGCTGTTTGCCAATCCGATGAGCGCGGTGCGGCGGCTGCGCAATGTCGGTCTCCTGGCATTCGACTTATTGCCGCCCGCGAAGGCGGCGCTGTCCCGGTTGAGCACCGGCGCCGGCGGCGGCGCTCGGGTGCCGAAGTTGGCGCGCGGCGTCGCCTTGCAATGAGTACCCAAGCCCTCGACTTTGATGTGATCATCGTCGGTGCCGGCGCGGTCGGCGCGGCCATGGCCGCGTTGCTGATGGCGCGCCGCTTGAGCGCGCCGGGGCGGGTGGCCCTCATTGCGGATCACTTCACGGGACCGCCGCCGGCGGACGCCGATTGGGATTTGCGGGTGTTCGCGCTGAGCCGCGCTTCGGAGCGCCTGCTCAAGACCTGCGCAGTGTGGGCCACGCTGCCGCCGCAGCGGGTTCACCCCTATGAGCGCATGTGCGTCTGGGACGCGAGCGGCGAACCTCAAGGACGGGGATCTCTCCGTTTCGATTGCGCGGAGATCGGCGAACCGAACCTAGGATTCATCGTCGACGGACGCGCCCTGCAATGGCAGTGCCTGCAAGCCGCGCGGGGCGCGGGCGCCGTCGCGTTCGAAGCCGAAGTGGCTCGCATTGAGGTCGATACGCAGGTCGCCATGACCTTGAGCGATGGGCGCGAACTGCGCAGCCAGTTGTTGATCGCCGCCGATGGACCCAAGTCCAGGACCCGGGGGCTTCTCGGCATCGAAACCGCCGGTCACACCTACCATCAAGATGCGCTGGTGGCGCATGTCCGCACGGCGAAGTCGCACGGCAACACGGCGTGGCAGCGGTTTCTTCCCACAGGCCCCCTGGCTTTTCTGCCGTTGCCGGATGGCCGCTCATCCATTGTATGGAGTGTGGTGCTGCCCGAGGCCGCTCGATTGCGCGGGCTCGATACCGCGGCCTTCAACGCTGCCTTGTCGGCGGCCAGCGGGGAGGTTTTGGGAAATTGCGAATTGACCACCCCCATCGCGAGTTTTCCCTTGCGGCTACAGTACGCCTTGGAATATGTACATCCTCGCGCGGTCCTGCTGGGCGATGCCGCCCACGTGGTGCACCCTTTGGCGGGCCAGGGATTGAATTTGGGGTTTCAGGACTGCGCGGCGCTCGCCGAGGTTCTGGGGCAGGCCGGCGCGGGAGCCTACTTCGGAGAGCACTCGCTGCTGCGCCGCTACGAGCGTTGGCGCCGCAGCGAGAACTTGCTGGCCGCCGGGGCCCTGGACGCGCTGGAACGGTTGTTCTCGAATGCCGATCCCTTCACTCGCGGATTGCGCGCGGCGGGCTTGAGCGCGGTGGGCAAGGCGCCCTTCCTGAAGCGCCGTTTGGCGCAGCGCGCTCTCGGGGTGAGCGGCGACGTGCCGACCTTTCTAGATCCTACAGCCGGTCGAGCTTGGCCGCACAGATGAAATCGTTTTCGGACAATCCGCCGATGGAATGCGTCGAGAAGGTGACGCGGCAGTAGTTGTAGCCCAACTCCAAGTCCGGATGATGATCTTCGGTGTTCGCGATATGCGCAAGCGCGTTGACGAAGCTCATGGTGCGGTAGAAATCCTTGAACTTGAGCGAGCGCTTCAGACTCTTGGAGTCTTCGGCAACCTGCCAGTCCGCATGCAGCTGCTTGCGCAGGAGCTTCGCCTGCGCCGGCGTCAACGGCGGCACCCCGCCTTCGCAGGGCACGCATTTCTTGGCAGACAGGTCATTCAAGACGAGTTCCTGGCGTAGGTGCGTTCGATGTAGCGCTCGACGAGTTCTTGGAACTCCTCGGCGATCCGGTCGCCCTTGAGCGTCACCGTCTTCGCGCCATCCTCATAGACCGGAGCCACCGGATTTTCGCCCGTGCCGGGCAGGCTGATGCCGATGTTGGCGTGTTTGCTCTCGCCGGGACCGTTGACCACGCAACCCATCACCGCAACAGACATGTCTTCCACGCCGCTATGGCGCTTGCGCCATTCCGGCATGCGGTGGCGGATATGATTCTGGATTTTCTGCGCCAGTTCCTGGAAATACGTGCTGGTGGTGCGGCCGCAGCCGGGGCAGGCGATCACCATCGGCGTGAACGCGCGCAGTCCCATGGTCTGCAGTATTTCCTGGGCGACGATCACCTCCTGGGTGCGGTCGCCGCCGGGCTCGGGGGTCAAGGACACGCGGATCGTATCGCCGATGCCTTGCTGTAGCAGCACACCCATCGCCGCCGTGGATGCCACGATGCCCTTGCTGCCCATCCCCGCTTCGGTCAAGCCGAGATGCAGGGGGTACGTGCAGCGTGCGGCCAGATTGCGATAGACGGCGATCAGGTCCTGCACGCCGCTGACTTTGGCGCTGATTACAATCATGTCGGCCCCGAGTCCCAGGCTCTCGGCGCGCTTCGCGCTGTCCAGCGCCGACACCACGATGGCTTCGCGCATCACGTCGATGGCCGCCAGCGGCGCCGCCAGCTTCGAATTCTCGTCCATCATGCGGGTCAGCAAGTCTTGATCCAAGCTGCCCCAATTCACGCCGATCCGCACCGGTTTTGCGTACCGGCAGGCGGTCTCGATCATTTCCGCGAATTGCGGATCGCGCTTGCTGCCGCGGCCGACGTTGCCCGGATTGATGCGCAATTTGCCGAGCGCCTGTGCGCAGGCGGGATGCGCCTTCAGCAATTTGTGGCCGTTGAAGTGGAAATCGCCCACCAAGGGCGTGCGCACGTTCATCGCATCCAGCCGGTCGCGTATGTGCGGGACCGCCGCGGCGGATTCATCGTTGTTGACCGTCACCCGCACCAGCTCGGACCCGGCACGCGCCAGGGCCTTGACCTGCGCCACCGTACCGTCGATATCCGCGGTATCGGTATTGGTCATGGATTGAACGACGATCGGGGCCTTACCCCCGATCGTCACCGTGCCTACTTTCACGCCCAGGGACGTTCTACGAGAAATCATGCCCTCAATTATACCAGGGGCACGCCTTTCGGCACGCGCACCACCACGGTCCCGGCAATCTTGTCGTGCCAGGCTTGACTGTTGTCATCGATGGCAATCCAGAAGAATCCGAGGCCGGCCACGGCCAGGGATAGAAAGCAGCTCAACGCGCGGATGATCGCCGTCTCCCAGTCGACTGCACGCCCATCCAGCCGCACCACGCGCAGGTCGAACACGATGCCGCCGACGGTCGAGCCGCGCAATTTCCACATCACCGCCCCGTAAGCGGCCAGCACCAACAACTCAAGGTGATGGGAGCCCAGCAGATGCAGGAGGACGCCCACCAGCAGCACATCGATCAGCAGCGCTGCCATGCGCGTCAAGAAGCCGGCGCGGGGCAATGCGGCGCTGACGGATGAAGTCGCGGCGGCGGCGGCAGGCGCCGCCGCGGCGGGTGCTTCCGGCGCTGCCGCGGCGGGTGCGGCATCGGCTGCAGCGTCGGCTGCGGCTGCGGGTGCGGGTGCGGTGGCGGTGGCGGTGGCAGCAGCCGTGAACGCCGGTGCTTCGCTGTTGAGCGGCGCAGCAGTTTGTGGTGAGGCCGAAGCGGGCGCGGACTTCGCGGCGCGAATTGCTTGCGAGTCCAGAATCACGGTGTAGACCACGGCCCCCAGTCCGAGGAAACCCAGCACCTTGTAGACGAGAAATCCCAGCACCGGTACGACGTACAGGATGAGCACCAGCACGCCGCCTATGAGCACGGCGACGGCCGGATGGCCGATTGCCCCCACACCGGATCGGCCGGCGATGCGCCCGCCCAACCACGCCAGCATGACCGCCTTGCCGAATAGGCCGACGCAAATCAGGCCGAAGGCGACGAAGGGAATCGCCGCAATGCCGATCACCGTGATGCACAACAACACCAGCAGCACCGGAGTGAGCAGCGCGGCAATC
>DATLVV010000138.1:0-4740 GCA_035577165.1 Steroidobacteraceae bacterium
TGACCTCCAGATCCACGTCGATCAATGCGGCCAGCACACCGGCATAGGCGATGTTCTTCAAGAGAATGCGATTGCGCACTCCGTCAAAATTCTCGTTGACGAGCTTGGCGAGAGGCACCTCGATCACCGTGATGTCGCCCCGCTGCAATAGCGAACTGCGCGGCCAGGTGGAGTCGTAAATCAGATAGCCGCCCGAAGCCAGTTCGCGGACATCGCGCGAATAGGTCTCCGCATTCATGGCGACCATGATGTCGACCTGGGTGGCGCGGGCGACATAGCCGTCGCGGGTCACGCGGATTTCGTACCAAGTGGGCAAGCCCTGGATATTCGACGGAAAGTAGTTCTTCCCGGTCACAGGCACGCCCATGCGGAAAATCGCTTTCATGATCAGCGAGTTGGCGCTGGCCGATCCGGTGCCGTTGACGTTGGCGAATTTCAGCACGAAATCATTGACGCGATTGGGGCTTGACGTCAGGCCGGGCATGCCGAGGCCTCCTCATCGATCGCATGCGGGATGCGGATGGTCGACTTTTGCATGTCCCAGGCTGCGGTTGGACAGCGTTCCGCGCATAACCCGCAGTGCACGCAGACGTCCTCGTCCTTGACCATGACGCGCGCGGTCTGCGGCAGCGCCGCCGAGACATACAGCGCTTGCGAACGATTCGCCGCGGGTGCGGTCAGGCGCGTCCGCAGCTCCGCTTCGGGGCCGTTGTGGGTGATGGTGAGGCAATCGACCGGACAAATGTCGATGCACGCGTCGCATTCGATGCACAGCTTGGCCGCGAACACCGTCTGCACGTCGCAGTTCAGGCAGCGCTGAACTTCCAGAGCCGCCTCCTCCGCGGTAAAGCCGAGTTCCACTTCAATATTGATCTTCTTGAAGCGCTCGACCAGCGCCACATGAGGCACCAGCCGGCGTTCCACGCCGTTGTACTCGTTCTTGTACGCCCACTCGTGCATGCCCATTTTGCGGCTGGACAAGCTCACGCCGCGCGGCATGCGCTCCTCGACGGCTTCGTCGTGGCAGAATTTATGAATCGAAATGGCGGCCTGATGGCCGTGCTCCACCGACCAGATGATGTTCTTCGGTCCGAATGCCGCATCTCCGCCGAAAAAAACCTGCGGCAGCGTGGATTGAAAGGTGACCTTGTTGACCGTCGGTACGTTCCATTTGTCGAGCTCGATCCCGATGCCTTTTTCGATCCAGGGAAAGGCGTTCTCCTGGCCGATCGCGAGAATCACATCGTCGCAGGGAAAGAACTCGTCGCCGAGGGTGCGCGTCGCCTTGATGTCGCCGTCCTCGATGTCGTATTCCAATTTCTCAAACATCATGCCGAGCAGCCGGCCGCCTTCGGTCACGAAGGACTTGGGTGCGTGATTGACGACGATCGCGACGTTCTCATGTTCCGCGTCCTCGAGTTCCCATTCCGATGCCTTGAAGAACTGGCGCGGCTTGCGCGCCATGACCTTCACTTCCTTGGCGCCGAGCCGCAGCGAGCTGCGGCAGCAGTCCATCGCCGTATTGCCGACGCCGATGATCAAGACTCTCTCGCCGACGCGTTCGATATGTCCGAAGGCCACCGATTCGAGCCAGGTGATGCCGATGTGCACGCGGTCGGTGTCATGGCGGCCCGGCAGTTCGAGTTCCTTGCCCTTGGGCGCGCCCGATCCGACGAACACGGCATCGAATTCTTCCGCATCGAGCAATCCGCGCATGCTCTTGATCGGAGAATTCAAGCGCAGGTCGGCTCCCATGTTCACGATATAGCCGATCTCCTCGTCCAGCACTTTTGCGGGCAGTCGAAACGCCGGAATATTGGTGCGCATCAGACCGCCCGGCACGGCGTACTGCTCGAATATGGTGACCTCGTAGCCCAGCGGCAACAAATCGTTGGCGACCGTGAGCGACGCCGGGCCGGCACCGATGCAGGCGATACGTTTGCCGTTTTTTTCGCGCGGCGCCTTGGGCAGCCGCGCCGTAATGTCGTCGCGATTGTCGGAGGCGACCCGCTTCAATCGGCAAATGGCGACGGGCTTCTCTTCGATTCGGCCGCGGCGGCAGGCCGGTTCGCAAGGTCGATCGCACACCCTTCCCAAGATACCCGGGAAGACGTTGGATTCTCGATTCACCATGTAGGCGTCGGTGAATTCGCCCTGGGCAATGAGCCGGATGTATTCAGGAACGTCGGTGTGTGCCGGGCAAGCCCATTGGCAGTCGACCACCCGATGGAAGTAGTCAGATTTCGAAGTATCAGTCGGCTCCATGTTTCCTCATTGACGCCCCCAGCCAGCCTCGAAGTATAGCGGTCCGACGGTATTTTTGATGATGCGGGCCGCACAATTGACGCTTCCGCCGCCCCGGCCGGCCAGGCAGGCGGCCCAGGAGCCTGTCTGAGTATTCAACAAGGTATTATTGGGGGTTATGAACCTTCTTCAGGACCAGGACGCCACCTGCCCGCATTGCTGGGAAACCATCAGTCTGACCCTCGACCTATCGGTGCCTGAGCAGTCCTATATCGAGGATTGCCCCGTGTGCTGCAAGCCGATGGTGGTGTCCTATACCGCCGAAGACGGCGAACTCAGCGAACTCCGCGTCGAGTCCGGTGAGTGACGCCGGCTCCGGCAGACGCGCCGCGGCGGGGGGCGTTCAGGATGCTGCGCATCTTGGTCTTGCTGTTGGTGCTGTTGCTGGTCGCGCTCACCGCGTGGCAGGATCGATACCTGAGCACCCGCTGGCATGACCCGTTGTACGTCGCGATCTACCCGATTGCAGCGGACTTGAGCCCGGTAACGCGCGCCTATCTCGCCTCGATCGATATTGACCGCTTCAAGCCCATTGATCGATTCTTTGCACGCCAAGCCGCAGAGTTTCATCTGCAGACAGCCGAACCGGTCAGAACCCGGCTCAGGGCCGAATTGCCGGCCATCCCGCCGCAACGCCCGGTGCAGGCCGGGCCTTTCGCGACCGCCCTGTGGAGCTTGCGCCTGCGGTATTGGGCGTGGCGCGCCAGCGGGCATGTTCGGGAGCCCGAGGACATCCGCATCTTCGTGCTGTATCACGACCCGGCGCTGACCCCCAGCGTGCCGCATTCCTTGGGTCTCACCAAAGGGCTCATCGGCGTGGTGTACGCATTTGCGTCGCCGGAAATGAACGGCGCAAACAACGTGGTGATTGCCCACGAACTACTGCACACCGTGGGCGCCACCGACAAGTACGATTTCGCGGACGACGCGCCGCGCTTCCCTGACGGATATGGCGATCCGGCGCAGCGGCCCTTGTATCCGCAATTGACCGCGGAATTGATGGCGGGGCGACGTGTGCTGACGCCGGTCCAATCGGAGCAGCCAGAGAGCCTCGATGAGGTGGTGATCGGCCGCGCCACCGCCCTGGAAATTCGCTGGCCGCAGCATGCCCGCTGAAGCAGGCGCCAATCCTGCGACCGGGGCGGCGCCGCTGTTCGAGTGCAGCGGCGTCAGCGTCTGCGTCGGCGCACGCACGTTGGTACGCGGCCTCCACCTGCAAGTCGGCAGCGGTTCGATCCTCGCGATTCTGGGACCGAACGGCTCAGGCAAGAGCCTGTCCCTGCATACTTTTGCCGGTCTGCGCCCGCCCAAGAGCGGACAGATCAAGATCTGCGGCCGCGCCCTCAGCGACTGGACGCGGCGCGCACTGGCGCGCGAACTGGCGCTCCTGCCGCAGAATGTCGAAGACCCCTTTCCGGCCAGCGTCATGGAAACGGTCCTGCTCGGACGACACCCGCACATCGCACGCTGGCAGTGGGAGTCGGCGCGCGATCTCGCCATCGCCTCGGATGCCCTGGTTGCAGTGGGGCTCGCCGGCTACGAAGAACGCGATGTGCTGACCCTGTCCGGCGGCGAAAGGCGGCGCGCATCGTTGGCCGCCGTGCTGGCGCAGACGCCGCGCCTCTTCTTGCTGGATGAGCCCACCAACCAACTCGATCCGAACCATCAGCTCGAAGCGCTGCAGCTGCTGCGGGTGCGTGCCGATGCAGGTGCCGCCGTGATCGTTACCCTGCATGATCCGAATCTCGCCGAGCGCTTCGCCGACTCTGCACTCCTGATCGGCAAAGACGGCGACTGGCAATGCGGCCGCAGCGCGGACATTCTCACCGCAACGCATTTATCCGCCTTGTACGACACCCGCTTCGAGGCGGCCGAGATCGCCGGCCGCCGCGTGTTCTACCAGGCGTGAACACGGCGCGGCCCTAGGCCAGCGCCGCCAACACCTGCGCATGCAATCGCCCATTGGTTGCGAGCACTGACGTCGTCTGCAGCGTGACGGGAGCCCCGCTCAAATCCGTAAACCGGCCTCCTGCCTCGGTGACGATCGCCACGCAGGCAGCAATATCGAGGATGTTGACGTCGGATTCGATCACGGCGTCGATCTTCCCGCCTGCCAGCAGGTGATAGTGCAAAAAGTCCCCGTAGCCGCGAATGCGGTTGACCCGCGCAACGAGCGCGCCATATCGCGTCCATTGCTTGCCCGCTGCCAGGGACTTGATATTTCCCGACGACAGTGCGGCCGCATCGAGGGCGGCAATTTCACTCACGGCCAGGCGCTTGCCGTTCAAATACGCGCCGCAACCGCGCTCGGCAAAGCTCAACTCGCCATACGCCGGCGCGCTCGACACGCCGAGCACGATTTCGCCGCGGCGCATCAGCGCGATTTGGGTGGAAAACATCGGATACTCGCGCACGAAGGCCTTGGTGCCGTCGATG
>DATLVV010000139.1:0-5526 GCA_035577165.1 Steroidobacteraceae bacterium
CAGCGTCGAACCGCTGCCCATCGATGCCGTGGTCGTGAGTTCACAAGTGCTGCATGCCGTGCGGGAACGCGCCGAACAAGAGGCAGCGCGCGCACGCGCTGCCGAAGAGGCGAAGGCGGCTGCAGCCGCCAAAGCCGCGGAAGA
Organism: Steroidobacteraceae bacterium; assembly: GCA_035577165.1. Taxonomy (GTDB): domain Bacteria; phylum Pseudomonadota; class Gammaproteobacteria; order Steroidobacterales; family Steroidobacteraceae; genus Bog-1198. The sequence goes on from DATLVV010000139.1 coordinate 145, forward strand.
GGCCAAGGCGGCGCAAGATGCCAAAGCCGCAGAAGACGCCAAGGCCGCGCAGGAGGCCAAGGCCGCGGAAGAGGCCAAGGCCGCGGAAGAGGCCAAGGCGGCAGCGGCGGCGGAACAACAGCGCGTTGCGGACGCCCAGAAAGCCGAGGCGCAGCGCGCCGCGCAGGCGCGCCGCGCGACGGAGGCCGACTTCGCGGCGCAGGCGAAACGCGCGGCCGATGCCAGGAAGGCCGCCGAGGCCAAGCTGGCTGCGGATGCCAAGCAAGCGGCGGAGGCAAAGCAGGTCACCGATGCCAAACGCGCGGCGGATGATCGCACCCGTCAGGACCGGGAAGCTGAATTGCGCAAGCAATTGGCCGACGAGGAACATCGCAGCGCCGTCGAATCCGGTCCGCTGCGCGACAGCTATATCGCGAGAATTCGCAATAGAATCCAAACTGCGTGGATCAAGCCTCCTTCGGCCGGCGTCGGCCTCGATTGTCAGGTCGAGCTCACGCAGGTTCCGGGCGGGGAGGTGACCAGCGCGCATGTCACGCAATGCAACGGCGACGCGGCGGTGCGCCAATCGATAGAAAATGCGGTGTATCGTGCATCGCCCCTGCCGGAGCCTCCGGATCCGGCCTTGTTCGATAAGCACATCGTCATTAGGTTCAAGCCAGATGAATAAACAATGGTCATGCTTCAGTCTGCTCGCCCTGCTGCTGCTCTGCCGGCAGAGTTGGGCTGATCTTACCGTCGAGGTCACCAAGGGACAGGCCGAGGCCATTCCCATTGCGATCGTGCCGTTCAGCTCGCCGGAGACCGCGGCTGCATCGTTCGATGTCGCGCAGCTCGTGAGCAGCGATCTCGCGCGCAGCGGACGCTTCAAGACCACCGACCGCAAGGACATGATCGAGCAGCCTCACAACGGCGCCGGCATCTCCTTCGACGATTGGCGCCGGCTCAGCAACGACTACATAGTTGTCGGCCAGGTGCAGCCGTCGGCAGCTGATCGCTACGACATCACTTTTGAACTGTACAACGTGCTCACCCGGCAGCGGCTGCTGGGCTACCAGATGACCGCCAACAAACCCGGACTGCGGGTCGCGAGCCACCAGGTCGCGGACATGGTGTTCGAGAAGATACTGGGGATTCGCGGCGCTTTCGCGACCCGCATCGCCTATATTTCCGTGCTGGGCACGTTGCCGCACAAGAACTACCGGCTCATCGTTGCGGATGCGGACGGGGAGAATCCCCATGTGGTGATGCAATCGAATGAACCGCTCATGTCGCCGTCCTGGTCGCCGGACGGCCAGAGCCTGGCCTATGTCTCGTTCGAGGACCGTGTGCCCTCCGTGTACGTGCAGGTGCTGAAGACCGGCGAGCGCCAGCGGGTGTCGGCTCACGCGGGGGTGAACCAGGCACCGGCGTGGTCGCCGGATGGCAAGAAACTGGCGCTCACCCTCTCGACGCGCGACGGCAATTTGGATATCTACGTCATGGACATGGCCACCCAAGCGCTGACCCGCATCACCAACGATCCGGGAATCGACACCGAGCCGCAGTGGTCGAAGGACGGGCAAAGCCTGTATTTCACCTCAGACCGTGCGGGCGGACCGCAAATTTACCGCGTCGAAATTCAAAAGGTCGATAAACCCCGCCGCCTGACCTTTCAGGGCAGCTACAATGCGCGCCCGAGACTCTCGCCCGACGAGTCGCAGCTGGCCTTCGTCACCCAGGACGACGGAGCCTACCGCATAGCGACCATGGATCTTCGCGGGCGCGGTGATGTCCAAGTGCTCACCAAGGGTCACTTTGACGTCAGTCCGAGCTATGCGCCGAACGGCGCGGAAATCATTTATGCGAGCCGCGACCGCGGCCGCGGAGTGCTGGCGTTGGTGAGTGCCGACGGCCGCGTGCAGGAGCGATTGGTCTCCAGCGAGGGTGAGCTGCAGGAACCGGCGTGGGCGCCGTTCTGATGGCGGCGGAAACTGCAGTACCCAAGATAGCGGTTCGTCGGTAGGCTTAGGTGTCACGTCAATTGGATGGAGAGAAGTATGAAAAAAATCATGTCGATCGCATTGTTGTTGGCCGGAGCGGCACTGCTTGCAGGCTGCCCCAAGAAACACAATGTGATTGAACCACCCAGCGCCGGGACCCAGGTTCCGGGGTCATCCAATACGGGCGAGGGGGCATCGAGCTCATCGAAGCCTCTTGATGGCAGTTCGGGGGTGGAGGGCGGGAGTGCCACCGGCGCGAATGCAACCGGTGCATTGGCGCGCAAGGTCATTTATTTCGATTTTGACAAGTCGGAAATCAAACCCGAGTTCGCCGATGTCGTGCTTGCTCATGCGCGAAATCTGACCAGCCATCCGGGCTTCAAGCTCAAACTGGAGGGCAACACCGACGAGCGCGGCACGCGCGAATACAACATCGGCCTCGGCGAGCGCCGCGCACAGGCGGTACGCCGTGCCATGATGCTGCAAGGGGTCGCGGAATCGCAGCTCACCACGGTCAGCTTCGGCGCCGAACGGCCTGCCGTGGAAGGCGATGATGAGGCGGCATGGGCGCAAAACCGCCGCGTGGAACTGGTTTACGCCCCGTGATATCCCGCGCTTCGTACAGTTGCTCTGCCTGGTTCGTGGCGCTCGCGCTGACGGGGTGCACCGCCACGGCGGCGGATCAAGATGCGGTGCAAATCAAGCTGAACGATGTCGATGCGCGGCTGACGCGCATCGAGCGGATAGTGTCGAATCAGAGCCTGCTCAGCTTGGCCAATCAGGATGAGGCGCTGCGCAATGATCTTCGCGCCATGCACAACGACATCGATCTGTTGACGAACAGCCTGGAAGCCGGCCGCAAACAGCAGCGCGACCTGTACGCCGATCTCGATCGGCGCATGAAGATGCTGGAGGCCCGCGGCGCTGCCGGCGTGGGCGCCGCTGCGGGTGCCGGCGCCGTTGCCGGTGCAAGTTCTGCGGCCGCCGGATCAGGCGATGCCGGCGCTGCCGCTGCAGATTCAGCCGCGATGGCGGACGACAAGGCCGCGTATCAGGCGGCCTTTGCACTGTTGAAGGACGGTCAGTACGACAGCGCCATTGCCGCGTTCAGTAAGTTTCTGCTCGCGTACCCAACCAGCCAGTTGGCCGAGAACGCCCAGTACTGGCTGGGCGAAGCCTACTATGTCAACAAGTCGTACCCGGAAGCGCAGGCGGCCTTCCAGCGGGTGATTGAGAAGTATCCGCAATCGCGCAAGCGTCCTGACGCGCTGCTCAAGATCGGCTTTTGCCAGTATGAAATGAAACAGTGGGAGCCGGCCAAGGGCACCTTGTCGCAGGTGAGCAAACAGTTTTCCGATACTCCGGCAGGACACCTGGCGCAGCAGCGCCTCGACAGAATGGCCACCGAGCAACATTGATTGACACGGCACAGAAATCCGAACGTTTGCGCATCAACGAAATTTTTCATTCGTTGCAGGGCGAGGCCGACGCGGTCGGCTATCCGACGGTGTTCGTACGGCTGACCGGATGTCCGCTGCGCTGCCAATACTGCGACACCGAGTACGCATTCCATGCTGGAGACTGGCTCGCCCTGGACAGCATCGTTGACGCGGTCCGCGGCTACGGCGCGCAGCATGTCTGCGTGACCGGGGGGGAACCCTTGGCGCAGCCGAATTGCCTGAAACTGCTCGAGCGATTGTGCGACGCCGGCTTCCTGGTGTCCCTCGAAACCAGCGGGGCGCTCGACATCGCCGCAGTCGATGCCCGGGTGTCGAGGGTGGTGGATGTGAAGACTCCGGGCTCGCAGGAAGCGGCGCGCAATCGCATCGAAAATTTCAGCGTGCTGACGCAGCGCGACCAGTTGAAGTTCGTGATCTGTTCCCGGGAGGATTACGACTGGAGCAAGGCGTTCTTGCAGCAGCACGGGCTGTCCGGCCAATGCCGGATACTGTTCTCACCCAGCTACAACCAAGTATCGCCGACCGCGTTGGCCGACTGGATTTTGGCTGATCGTCTGCCGGTGCGATTCCAACTGCAGCTTCACAAGGTGTTGTGGGGCGACACGCCGGGCAAGTGATCCCCGTCGCCTCATTCGCGCAACCCAAGCGTGCCATCGTGCTGCTCTCGGGCGGACTGGACTCCGCCACGGTATTGGCGATCGCGGTATCGCGTGGATTCGAGTGCTACGCCCTGAGCGTGCACTATGGGCAGCGCCACAGCGCGGAACTCGACGCAGCACGGCAAATTGCCGCGAATCTCGGCGCGCGCGAACACCGGATCATGGGCGTGGACCTTGCCGGCATCGGCGGCTCCGCGCTCACGGATGCGAGCGTTGCGATTCCCGAATCGCCCACCGGCGGCATTCCGGTCACCTATGTGCCGGCGCGCAACACCATGTTGTTGTCGCTGGCGCTCGGCTGGGCCGAGACTGTCGGTGCGGTCGACATTTTTGTGGGCGTGAACGCCGTCGACTACTCGGGCTATCCCGACTGTCGGCCGGAATTCATCGAGGCGTTCGAGCGCCTGGCACGACTGGCGACCAAGGCCGGCGTCGAGGGCGTTGCCTTCAAGATTCAGGCGCCCCTCATCGCCATGTCCAAGGTGGACATCATTCGCACCGGCACCGAACTCGGCGTCGACTACAGCGTGACCGTATCGTGCTACCAGGCGCGCGCGGATGGCGCCGCGTGCGGACTGTGCGATTCCTGCCGCTTGCGCGCCGCAGGTTTCAAGGCTGCGCACATCGCCGATCCCACCCGATATCGCTGAGTGTATTGGCGGTGAACTGCTGCCGCACTTCGGCTATCATGCGCGCCTGAATTGGGACGGTAGCTCAGTTGGTAGAGCAAGGCCCTTTTAAGGCTTTGGTCCTGGGTTCGAGTCCCAGCCGTCCCACCATTAAATTCCTGACAATCAATAGCTTACGTAGTCGCTGGAATCCGCAATCGCCTCCACTCGGCTTTTACACGGCTTTACGGGACTAAGGCTGTGACGACAATTCAGCCTGGTCCGGGCTTACTTACGTTGACCGGGCACTCTGTCGCGTTGCAGATTCTAGGCGACCTGAAGTTGAATCCCGCAGGATCGTTCTATCCACACGTGCTGACCTACCTTGTGGCCTCTGCCGCTCTCACTCCGGTCTACGACGCAACAAACCATCCGGAGTTCTTGAAAAATGTCGCCGGAATATTCCCTGGTCTTCAAGCGGCTCGCCGGTTCATCAATGGTTGTGTCGCGAAATATTTTTTCTTGATATCAATTCCCGACAAGCCCAATATGGCCGTAACTACTCAACTCAATAGGATGATCCGCCGTCATGATCCGAAATACTCGCATGCATTGGTTTGTTTCAAGTTCATGTATGTGTGCATTCTTCGCGGGTCAGGCATTGGCCGCGGACGTC
>DATLVV010000140.1:0-10020 GCA_035577165.1 Steroidobacteraceae bacterium
GCCGTCGGCGGATTTGGTCGGCTCCTACAATGGCCGTGTGCCGCAAGGTATGCGCGGCATTTCGAGCAATGCCAACGAGGCCACGGTCGGGCTGGCATCCGGCGTCGCGATCATGCTCGACGGCGTTCCCATCCCCTCCGATGCCGACATGGCGAATCAGCTCGAGGACATCAAGAATATCGAAGTCCTCAAGGGTCCCCAGGCGACCTTGGGCGGTCGCACCGCCGCTGCGGGAGTCGTCAACATCGTCTCTCGCGGTCCCACGGATCATCTCACCGGCGATGTCAGCGCCACCGCGACCAACGATCATGAATATCGATTCAACGGCTTCGTGGGCGGCCCGATGACCGAGACCGTGCTCGGCAGCCTGTCGGTATACGGGAATCAGCGCGAATTCCCGCTCACCAATCTGCACACCGGCGACCATTCGGATCAGGACAACAGCGGCGTTCGCGGTAAGTTGCTGTTCAAACCCAACGATGCGCTCGATATCACGCTGATGGCCGCCTATCAGAAATCGAAATCTCAAGGACCGAATTTCGTTTACACCTACGTCACCCCGGGCGCGTACTTGTTGCTCGGCCCCACCCCGCCGCCGCTGCCGCCCCCGGTTTTGGCAACCTTGAGTCAGGCGTCGGTGTTGGCCGGCGTTACTCCCAGCATGAACAATGACACCGCCAACAGCGTGGTCACCGAGAGTGCCAATATTTCCGACCAGATCTATTCCCTCAATTTGGACTATCGCGTCGGCGGCCTCATTCTGAGCTCGACCACCGCATATCTGCACGAGCATCAATTCAACTATCAAGATCTGTTCGTCAACTCGAGCTTCTACTCCAACAATTTCCGCGACACGTTTGCCGCCATCATCGGGCCCTTCCCCGGCAGCCCGGGCACCTGGGCCGACTTCTACAATGAGCAGACGCAGGACATCGTCGTCAATCAAGTCAGCCAGGAATTTCGCATCGCATCCTCGCCCGACGAGCCGTTCAATTACGTGGCCGGCCTGTTCTTTTCCGACCAGACGGTCGGCATGACGGCGACGCGCACGCTGACGCCCGCGGCGACCAATTATTTCGTGGATACCGACACCAAAACGTACGACATTTACGGCCGGGCGACCTGGAGATTCCTGCCCGCCACCTCCCTGGTCGTGGGCTTACGTTTCAACTATGACATGTTGAGCTACACCTACGATCAGCTCGGCGGCGGCACGGTGCATACCGCGAACAGCGATAACTCCAACGTGTTGGTGGGCGACATCAGCCTGCAGCATAAATTCGCGCCCAACTGGATGGGCTACGTGACCTATGCCCGAGGTTATGCGCCGAAGGTGTTCAATACGGGCATCTATAGCGGAGGCGACGCTGCCTCGCCGACTGTGCCGCTGCCGGCGACCGACCAGGAGCACATCGATCATTTGGAAATCGGCTCCAAGGGCACGTATCTCGATGGCCGATTGCAATTGAACGCGTCGGCCTTTTACACCGTCTACAAAGACTACCAAGTGCAGACCTCGGAATCGATTCCCGGCCAGATTGCGCCCATTCTCGGTCTGACGCCCGCCGGCAAGGCTCGCACCCAGGGTCTCGAAATCGACAGCGCATTCGCTGCGACGCGTTCCTTGCGTATCGGCCTCAATCTCGCCTACATCGACGCCAAGTTCATCGACTACACCGGCGCGCCGTGCTGGGGCAATGGCGTCACGCAGACCCCGGCGCTCGGATGTCATCCCATTCTCGGTCCCGATGGGCTGCCGACCGGCGGCACCTCTCAGGATGTGTCCGGCGATACCATGCCGAATTCGCCGAAATTCAGAGGAACACTGTCCGCGGAACAACGCGTACCCTTCGGCAGCAATTTGGAGGGGGTCTTCGGCGGCAACTATGCCTATCGCTCCGCCAATCAGTTCCAGCCCGACCAGAATCCTCAGTCGATTCAAGGTGCGTACGGCATCCTGAATCTAAGTGCCGGAATACGTGAGAAGAGCGGCAAATATTCAATCACGGCGTTCTGCAACAATGTGACCGACCATCATTACTATGTCGACTTGGAAGACTTCTGGTCAGGACCGTGGGGCAGCAATACGGTGGTCGGCCAGCCTGCGCGCGACTTCAATCGATATTATGGCGTGAGATTCCAGGCGGGCTTTTGAATGCGCACTGCACATGCCCGGTGATTCGTACCCCCTTAACCTTTCGCAGCCCTACCCTTTTGAGCAATGGTGGGTTGCGGCTTATAGCAACGAGGTCGGAAGAGAGCTGACGCAGCGGAAAATTCTCGATCAGCCCGTCGTAATGTATCGCACCGGAGCGGGCCAGCCGGTCGCCTTGGCCGGACTGTGCCCTCATCGGCTGTATCCGCTGGTCAAGGGGCGCCTCGACGGCGACACGCTTCAATGCGGCTATCATGGCTTTACCTACGATCAGACCGGGCGCTGCGTTCACATCCCGTCCCAGGACCGGGTGCCGGCGAATTTCACGGTACGCCGATATCCGCTGATCGAGTGCGCCGGGCTCATCTGGATCTGGACCGGAACAGAGGCAGAGGCGCGGTCCTCGCGATTGCCGGAGCTCGAATCCATGGGCTTGGGCGCTCCCGGGTGGGCCGTCGAGCAGCACCCTGTTGCGACGGTCAAGGCACGATATCAGCTGCTGATCGACAATCTGCTCGATTTGAGCCACATTAGCTTTATTCACAGTACCTCGATCCCTGGCGGCGGAGCGGTGGTTCACCTGCCATGCGAAATTTTGGAAACCGACAAGAGCCTGCTCGTGCAGCGTGTGGGAAGAGAATTGCCCAGCAACCCCCATTTCCGCTTTTTGTTTCCGTGCCACGAGGGCGCCGTCGATCAATACTTCGATACCGAGTTCTTTGGCCCGAATCTCATCCGGACCGGCGGCGCGATTTATGCGTCGAGCGGCACCGGTACGAAGGATTCCCGCCTTCTCGGTACGACGAACTTTCTGCACGCCATTACGCCGGAGTCGCCGACATCCGTGCACTACTTCGTCATGACCGCCCGCAATTTTCGAATCGATGATGCGGCGATCGGGCACGCCAATTTGAAAATGGGTACCATGATTCAGCCGGAGGACATCGCGGTCATCGAGTCGATCGAGGACAACGTCGAACAATTTGCGAGCACCCGGCGCGAGTACAGCGTTGCGACGGACGAAGGTGCGATTCGCGCCCGGCGGCGGCTCGCCGCACAGATTCGTACCGAGATTCGCGAGTCCGCGTAACGCGCCTATTCCATGCCCGGTTCAAGAATCCTCAATGCCGTATCGAGCGACGAGCTGCAGCGACGCTGGCGGGCCGTGCGCGCGGCAATGCGCGAGCAGCACATCGACGCGCTGGTCGTCCAGAATTCCAGCGACTGGGTCGGCGGATATATCCGCTGGTTCAGCAACCAGCCGGCGACCAACGGCTACCCGAGCAGTCTTGTATTCCCCGTCAATGAGGCTATGTCGTTCATCGAACAAGGCCCCTTCGGCGGAGTGCACGAGGCGAGTCGTGAAGAAACACGGGTCACCGGCATCGCGCGCCGTCTGACCACGCCGAGCTACCCCTCGGTTGGATATACCGGCGCCTATGATGCCGACATTGCCGTCCAGGAGTTGCGCCGATGCGGCGCCGCGCGCGTGGGGCTGGTGGCTCCCGCTGCCATGTACCACAGATTCGGGGAGAGCCTGCGCGAGTTTCTCGCGGGAACAGACATCGTCGATGCCACCGACCTGGTCGATCGCATCAAGGCCGTCAAGAGCCCCGAGGAGCGCGCTTGCATCGGCCAAGTTGCGGCCATGCAGGATGAAGTGATGAAACGGGTGCGCGACTTCGTGCACGCCGGCTTGAAGGATTATGAGGTCGCCGCCTATGCGCAATACGTCGGCCAGCAATTGGGCAGTGAACAGGGCATTTTTCTCTGTTCATCGGCGCCGTGGGGGCAGGCGGCCAGTTTCCGACCGCGCTCGATGCAGGGCCGAACGATTGAACGGGGCGATCTGTTTTCTTTGTTGATCGAAAATAACGGCGCCGGGGGCTATTACACCGAACTATCGCGCATTTTCGTACTGGGCCCGGTTCCGCAGGAACTGCGCGACGCCCATGCGGCGGTACTCGAGGTGCAGCGCTTCGCCTTGTCGCTGTTGAAACCGGGCGCCGCGTGCCGCGATATCGCAGAACAGCTCAATGCATTCTTGCGCGAGCACAATCTCCCGGAAGAGCGGCGCTTGAGCGTCCACGGCATGGGCTACGACATGGTGGAGCGGCCCCTGATCCGTGACGATGAGGACATGCGCATCGAGGAGAACATGGCCATCGTGTGCCATCCAGGGGTTCTCAACTCACGCATGTTCGTTCATAACACCGATCTTTACCTGATCGAGGCAAACGGGCCGTCCGAATGTCTGCATCGCACGCCGAAGCAAATATTTACGATCTATTGACGTTGACGCATTCAGGGGCGACGCCGCTCACACCATGATGACATGGGGACAGTCCACGCTCAGCACCATCCCCGCCTCGAGAGGCAGGTCGATTGATCTCGGTGCGCAGAATATCGTAGCAACAAGCACGCAACAGTGATACAAGGTACCCACGATACGGGACAGCGCACCGGCGGTGAAATTTGCCATTGCACCTGAGAATTAACGTTCCGACACTGAGTGGAGCCCCATGTTGTCGAATCGCTTGAGCGGCAAGATTGCGCTCGTCACCGGCATCGGAAGCGGGATCGGCAAGGGCTGCGCCTTGATGTTTGCGCGGCACGGCGCACAGGTCATGGGCTGCGACATTCACGCAGCGGGCGCCGAGGACACCCTCACACTCGCGCGGCGCGAAAACCTGCCGATCACGAGTCTTCATCCGTGCGATCTCACCAATCCGGCCGACGTGCAGCGGCTGATTGAGGCAACGGTCGAGCGCTACTCGGGCATCGATATATTGGTCAATGCCGCCGCATTCGGTGCCTTTGCCTGGATCGAGGAGATGGATTATACGACTCAGTGGAAAGCGACTCTTGCCGGAGAACTCGACGTCGTCTTTCTGGCCTGCAAGTCAGCATGGCCGCACCTGATCAAGCGCGGCGGCGGTTCGATCATCAATTTCGCCTCAGCCAATGCCTACGTCGCATTGGCCGGCTCCCCCGCGCTCGCCCACTGCGCCGGCAAAGGAGGCGTGTTGGCAATGACCCGGCAACTTGCGATGGAAGGCGCACCGCATGGCATTCGCGCCAACACGATTTCGCCGGGACTGATCGTGACCGGAGCGACACGGCCCGTCCTGGAGGTGCCCGGCTTCAAGGAGAATGTCATGAATAAATTGATGTTGAAGCGGCTTGGGCAGCCCGAAGATATCGCCTGGTGCGCAACTTACCTGGCCTCAGACGAATCGAGCTGGGTGACCGGCGCGGACTTCTCGATCGACGGAGGCGCAACCGCCATGTGAGGGCGGCTGACGCGCATGTCAACGACGGCAGCGACGCCTTCTCTGATTGGATTGCAGCGCAAACCCGGCTTTTTGCAAGGGATCATGCTGCTTCTGCCGATCACCATGAACGTCATGGGCATCACGGTGTTGACCCCGGTCGTGCACCTGCTGCTCGAAGAGTTCAAGTCCGTTCCGTATCACGACTACATGATCATCGGCGGCGTAGTCACCATGCCCTCGATCTGGGTGCTGCTGTTCTCGCCCGTTGCCGGCTGGCTGGCAGATCGCTTCGGAAGGCGCAATCTTCTACTGGCGTCAATGGTCGTGTACGCCCTCGTCGGGATCGCGCCCGCCTTCCTAAAAAACCTTTATGCCATCATCGCCGCGCGCGTCGGCGTCGGTGTATGCGAGTCCATCGTCATCACGGTCTCGACCACCCTGATCGGTGACTACTTCAAGGGCCGCACGCGCGATCGCTGGATGGCGAGTCAAACTGCCGTGGCCTCGCTTTCGGCGCTCGGTATCATCTATCTCGGTGGCCAATTGGGCGCCGAATTCGGCTGGCGCGGACCGTTTTATCTCTACATTTATAGCTTGGTGCTGGCCTTCGGCGTCTACGCGTTCGTTTGGGAGCCGCCGGCCGAAGGCCCGCCTTTCACCGATCCCGCCTCCTCGACGGCGACGCACACCGAATTTCCTTGGGCGCGCATGCTCGGCATCTGCGGGCTGACCCTGCTGGCCTCCACCAGCTTCTACACCGTGGTCACCAAGAATGCCGAAGCGATGGTATCCCTCGGGGTCAGCGACCCGGCCATCATCGGCAGATACACCATGTTGGCAAGCATCGGCGTGCCCCTGGGTACGTTCATCTACTGGGGTTTGTCGCGCTCGCCGATCCACTGGCTGCTGCTCATCGATTTCGCCCTGCTCGGCGTCGGCTTCATGTGGATGGGCCAGGCGGCGGATCCGACCACGTACGCCTGGGGTTCGTTCGTCAATCAAGTGGGCTGCGGCATCGTCCTGCCGACGATGCTGGTCTGGGCGACCCGCGGCTTGACCTATTCGATACGCGGCCGCGGCATCGGCATGTGGCAGGCGGCGTTTGCCATCGGACAATTCCTGAGCGGCATGGCCGTGACGCTGCTCAGCAAGCAGGTGGGCGGCCTGCTGCCCGCTCTGCGGGTGATGGGCGAAGCCGCGTGCGCATTTGCCCTATGTGCATGGGGGGCCGGCTATCTGTGGCATCGATCGAGGACGGTCAACATCGGGACTATGTGATGAGCAATAACTACGACATCGTGGCGATGGGAGCCGGGCACAACGGCTTGGTCGCGGCCGCCTATCTGGCGAAGGCCGGCAAGAAGGTTCTGGTGCTGGAACGCAAGCCCTGGCCTGGGGGCGGCGTCGTGACCCGTGAAATCAATACACCCGGCTACTGGCACGATGAGCACTCGAGCGTGCACATCATGATCCAGGGCAACCCCATGATCCGGCGCGATGAGCTCGGGCTGCAGTCGAAATTCGGCCTGAAGTACCAGTATGGCATTCCCTATGCCATGGTGTTCCCGGATCAAAGCAGCCTGATTGCATACCAGGACCTGGACAAAACCTGCGAAGGCATCGCGAGGATTTCCCAGCGGGATGCGGAAACCTATCGGCGCTTTGCCAAGCGCGCCATGGGCGTCCTGCCGATGATCGGGGCGGGCATGTATGCGCCGCCTGCGCCGATGGGCGCAATGTACGGCATGCTCGATAGCAGCCAGGAAGGGCGCGAAATCTTGGACGCCATGCAGCGCAGCTCGCTCGATATTTGCAATCAATGGTTTGAAAGCGAGCGGGTCAAGATCTGGCTGTTGCGCCTGGTCTCGGAGAACTTGCAGCTGCCGGACGAACTCGGCACCGGGTTCGGCGTCTTCCTCATGCCGGGGCTCATCCACGGCTACGGTGTATCACAACCGCTCGGCGGCAGCGGCAAGCTGTCGGAATCGCTGGTGCGCTGTATCGAACACCATGGAGGAGAAGTCCGCTGCAACAGCGAGGTCAGCAAAATCTTGAGTTCCGGCGGCCGCGCAACCGGCGTGAGACTCGCAGGCGGCGAGGAATTCACCGCCAAGGATGCGGTCATCGGAGCCATTCACCCGCATCGATTGCGCGCCTTTCTGGATGGCGTCCCCGATCCGGTTCTCGATCGCGCCGAACGCACCACACTCGCCGCCTTCAGCCTCATGGTGAGCCACTACGATTTGAAGGAGCCGGCGCAATTCCATGCCGGCTCCGAGGTGAGCCGCGCCATCATGCTGGAACTTATGAGCTCGGACACATTGAGCGAAATGCTCGATGACTTTGATGCTTTGAAACGCGGACGCATTTCCGAGAGAGTCCTCTGCGCCGGCGGCGACGAAAGCATCAATGATCCCAGCCGCGTGCCGCCCGGCCGGGGCATGTTTCACGGCATTACCTTCGCGCCGTACAACCTTGCGGACGGCGGTCCCGCGCGCTGGGATGAGATCGCTGAGCAGATGGGTGATCGGAGCCTCGCCGCGTATCGCCGCTTCGTCAAGAATCTCACGCCCGGGAACATCGTCAAACGCACCATCGCGACGCCGCTCGATCACTCCCGCAACATGCCGAACAGCATGGTCGGCGGCGATGCACACGGCGTGGCGCCCTATTTCTATCAGACCGGCGGCCACCGCCCGACCCCGGATTTGGCGCAATACACCGTGCCCGGAATCGAGCGGTTCTATTTGGTGGGACCGTTTTTGCATCCGGGCGGCGGCGTGTTCGGCGCCGGCCGCGCGACGGCCATGCGGATGTTCGAGCACCTAGGCATGGACTTTGAGAAACTGGCGGCGGGCGAGAGCCCGGGCGGAGCGAGCATTTCGCTCCCCACCGACGCCCGCTCCGGTACGAGGGCAGAGCCGGCGCGCGGCGTGACCTTGTACGGTCCCGCCAATGAAGAACTCATGACCGTGAGCAGCATCGAGCGCGACGGTGACGATCTCGTGATCAAAGGCCAGGCGTACGGCACGATGCCCATCACGCTGCTGGTGCGTCCGGATCAGGCGCGGCGGCTGTTCAAATTGCTGAGAATTTCGTTGCTGCCGTTCTTGATGGGGTTTCTGTTCCGGCGGCGCAGGCCCCGATAACGCTGCGATGGGCGCGTAACGCAATCACTCGACGCTAACCCGCAGTTTTTCCAGCCCGCGAAGTGTGTTGTTGATGCTTCGCTTTACCTCCAGAATTTCAAATCGCTTGACCCGTTTGGCGAGCGAGGCGAGCAATGCCCTGAGCTCGAGGCGGGCCAGAGGCAGCCCCACGCAGAGATGCTCGCCGTGACCGAAGGCCAACTGCTCGGCGGCCTTTCGATGAATGTCGAACCGTTCCGGATCCTGCCACTTTCTTTCGTCGCGATTGGCCGATCCGAACATGACCAAGGCACGCGATCCCTGTGGGACCTGCACCCCGTCGACATCGGTGTCGCGCGTCACGTAGCGGGAGAAGGTTTGAATCGGTGACTCAATACGCAGCACTTCATTGATGGCGGCGGGGATCAAGGCGGGATTGCCGCGGATCGAATCCCAGCTTTTAGGGTGCAAGGCAAACAGCCACAGCGCATTCGAGGTCGCAAAAATCGTCGTGTCGAGGCTCGGAGCCACGTAGTCGAGAATGAGGCCGCGGGCCTGATGCAGGGTAATCTCGCCGCGCTCGGCCGCCTCGAAGGCCAGAGCCGCCCAACTGCCGGGTCTCACGCTGCCGGGTTCGAGCTTTAAGGCGTAGTGCACGAGTCCCATCGCAGTCTCTGCCGCAGAAAGGCAGCGTGCATTGGCCGGGCCCAGCGAGTCGAACGCCGCGCTGCCCCATTCCAACATGCGCTCCCGGCCGCCCTCGGGCAATCCCACCAGGTGTGAGACGACGTTCAGCGGCAGATAGTGCGCAAGATCGGTCGCGGCATCGAATGTCTTGCGCTCGACCAGGCGCTCGACCAGGCCCTCCGCCTCGGCCTCAATGTGGGCCGTGACGTCCTTCATGGCCGACGGCGAGAGAGGCCGCACCAGGACATTGCGCAGCTTGTTGTGGAGCGGCGGATCGCTGCCCAGGGTATTCCCGGCTATCGCCTGGTTGATCGGCTCATTCATCGCGGCTCCGTGAGCCGAGGAAAACACCTCCCAATTTCGCAGTGCGTTGCGCACGTCGTCAAAGCGCGGGAGCGCGAACATTCCCATCGACTTGAGCCATACAGCCGGCGCCAGATCACGCAATTTGCGATACCGGGGGTACGGATCCGATAGTGCATCATCGCAAAAGAGATCGATGTCGGATTCCGGTCGATTCAAGTTGCTCATAGACCCCCGCTGAACCGCCCGTCGATCAAAATGAAGGCGATCCGGCAATTGCTCCTGGAACGATTGGCCCAGCCGTGATTGGTGCCGCGCTGGATGACGATGTCGCCGGCTCGCACGATGGTCTCGCCTTCGTCGACGATCAGCGTGATCTCACCCTCGAGCACGATGCCGTAGTCGATTGTTTCGGTACGGTGCATGTACGGATGCCGCGCCTCGCCGCCCCCGTGGGTGGAAGCCTCGGCTG
>DATLVV010000141.1:0-6425 GCA_035577165.1 Steroidobacteraceae bacterium
AACTGATCGAACAGCGCTCCCAGGATCAGGATGTGCGCGGCGCCGTATACTTGATGGTGGATCCGCAATTGCGTCCCGTGGCGGGAAACGTGCCGGCATGGCCGAAACTCGATGCCGGCGCAGGAAAATGGTTCCTGTTCAAGGTATCGGTGCCGTTCGGCGATGAGACGCGCGAACACGAAATGCGGGCACAGCGCTTTCCATTGCCCGGGGGCTATCGAATGTTGGTGGGGCACGACGTGCAGGAGCGGCAGGACGTCAAGAGTCTCATGATGCGCGGGCTGATCGCGGCCGTGGTGATGACTTTGCTGCTCGGCCTCGGCGGGGGCTTCTGGATGGGGCGGCGCATTTTGGCGCAGGCCGGCGCGATTTCGGCGGTGGCGACCCAGATCATGCGCGGCGACCTGTCGCAGCGTCTGCCGGTGCGCGACGCAGATGACGAGATCAACACATTGGCCCGCGAGATCAACACCATGCTCGACAAGATCGAGCAGCTCACGCTCGGCATGCGCACCGTTCTCGACAGCGCCGCCCATGATCTGCGTACGCCGCTCAACCGTCTGCAGGCCACCGCGGAGGGAGCCATGTCCCAGCTCAGCCCGGGCTCGGCCGAGCGGCGCGTTCTCGAGCGGGTGACCACCGAGGTCGATCACATGCGAAGCACCCTGGATGCGCTGCTGCGAATTGCACTTGCCGAAACCGGCACGGTGGCGCGGGAACCGGTCGACCTGTCCGAACTGGTTGCAAGCGTGGTCGAACTATATGCCCCGGTCAGCGAAGAGCGCGGCATCGAATTGGAAAGCTCCGTCGCCGCAGGGGCGCAGGTGTTGGGGAACCGTCAGTTGTTGGCGCAGGCGCTGGCGAATTTGCTCGACAACGCCATCAAATTCACGCCCGACGGCGGCCACATCCGGGTGGTGCTGCGCGGTTCCGGCAGCGAACCCGAAGTGATCGTGGAAGACAGCGGGCCGGGCATACCGGCGGACAAGCGCGAGATCGTTCTGGGCCGCCGCGTGCGCCTGGATGAAGCGCGCAAATTTCCCGGTTCAGGTCTGGGGCTGTCGCTGGTGGCGGCGGTCACAAAATTGCATGGCGCGCGCCTGGTTCTCGACGACGCTGCGCCGGGTTTGCGGGTGTCGCTGAGGTTTTGAGGAGGAAGTATGCCGCGATATTGGATTCTTGCCCTGGGCGCTCTGGTCGCCGCGGGTGCCCTGGTCAGCATCGATGCGTGGGTCATGGCGGCGACGGTCAAGTCCCCAGCCGTGCGCCGCGCGCTGCTCTCGGGCGTCGATTTGCAATATGTGGATCAATCAGTTCGCCCGCAGGACGACCTGTACCGGCACTTGAACGGTAAATGGCTGGACAGCTTTCAGATACCGGCTGACAAAGGGTCCTACGGATCGTTCACCTACCTGTACGACGCCACTCAGGAGCAGCTGCGCGTCATTGTCGACGGTCTCGACGGCAGCGGCGATGCCGAGGCGCGAAAAATCGCCGATTTGTACGCCAGCTTCATGGATGAGAGCCGGCTCGAGGCATTGGGACTGAAACCTCTGCAGACGGAATTTGCGGCGATCGACGCCATCTCGGACAAGAAGGAAATTCCCGCGCTCATCGCGCATCTGAATCGGATCGGCGCCGGTGCGCCGTATGCATTTTCCATCAATCAGGATGCCAGGAATTCTCTGCAATACGCCGTCATCGTCCGCCAAAGCGGTTTGGGTATGCCGGATCGGGACTACTACCTCAAGGATGACGCCAAGCTCAAGGACACGCGCGCCAAATATCTGGTGCATATCGGCAAAATGCTCGGCATGGCGGGCGACGCGGATGCGCAAAGCCACGCCGCCGCCATCCTCGATCTCGAAACAGCACTGGCACAGGTGCAATGGACGCGGGTCGAAAACCGCGACCCCATCAAAACCTACAACAAGACCGCAATCGCGGAATTGCCGCAACTGATGCCGGGATACGCCTGGCCGGAGTACCTGCGCGCCAGCGACATCGCAGGCAGGGTCGACTCGGTGATCATCAACCAGCCCAGCTATTTCAGCGGGCTTGACAAGCTGATGAGGGAGACGCCGCTACCTGACTGGAAGGCCTACTTCAAATGGCACGTGCTGTCGGCCGCGGCACCGTACATGTCCAAAGCCTTCGTCGACGAGCGCTTTGCATTCAGCGGCACGGTGTTGAGCGGCATTCCGGAAAATCGAGACCGCTGGAAGCGCGGAGTGGCGCTGATCGACGACGCCTTGGGCGAGGCGCTCGGCAAGCGCTATGTGGCGAAATACTTTCCGCCGCAAAACAAGGCGCGCATGGAAGCGCTCATCGCCAACATGCTGGAAGCCTACCGCCGCGATATCGATACGTTGGATTGGATGAGCCCGGAAACCCGCAAGGGAGCCCAGGCAAAGCTCACCAAGCTGGTGACGAAGATCGGCTACCCGGACACCTGGCGCGACTACGGCGCGCTGCAGATTTCACGCGATGATCTTTGGGGCAACGTGGTGCGCGCCAACGAGTTCGAGTACCGGCGCAATCTCAACAAGCTCGGCAAGCCCGTCGATCGCAGCGAATGGGGCATGACGCCGCAGACGATCAACGCCTACTACAACCCGCTGATGAACGAGATCGTGTTTCCGGCCGCGATACTGCAACCGCCCTTTTTCAACGTGCAGGCCGACGACGCCGTCAACTATGGCGGGATAGTCGCCGTCATCGGCCATGAAATGAGCCATGGCTTCGACGATCGGGGCAGCCAATACGACGCAGACGGCAACTTGCGCGACTGGTTCACACCCGAGGATCACCAGAAGTTCAAGGCCAAAACGCGCGTCCTAGTGGCGCAGTACGGCACCTATGAGCCGGTGCCAGGGTTTCCGGTCAACGGCGAATTGACGTTGGGCGAGAACATCGGCGACAACTCGGGTCTGGCGATCGCCTACAAAGCCTATCGCCTGTCGCTGGCGGGCAAGACCCCGCCGGTCATCGACGGTTTCACCGGTGAACAGCGCCTGTACCTGGGCTGGGTACAGGTGTGGCGCGGCAAAGAGCGCGAGGCGGAGGCCATCCAGCGGATCAAGTCCGACCCGCATTCGCCCGCGGCGGTGCGCGGCACCGCGCCGGTGGTGAATCAGGAAGGATTTTATGCGGCGTTCGGCGTCAAGCAAGGCGACAAGATGTACCTGCCGCCGGAGAAGCGCGTCAACATTTGGTAGCAAGGGGTTTCCGAGACAGCGTCAATTTATCGACGGCCAGCCTCGGCGGCGGCTGGCCTGACTCGCATGAATAGAGTAAGTACCTGTATTTACATCAGAAATAAGATCATAAAATCTCTGGCATAAAACTTGCTCAATTCCTCGGTGCGGCATATGCCCGCGCTAGGAAATGACCATGGCCGATTCTGCCGATGACACTTCTCCCCCACCGCCGAAGAAATCCGGCGGTCTGATGGGCACCCTCATGAACGGGGTCGGCCTCTTCGTGCTGACCCTCGTTGCCGTGGTGCTCGGCGGCTTCATCAACGCGAACCTGCACCCGCTCCCCGAGATGCAATTGGACAAGGACGGCAGGATCAAGGCCATCGTTCCGGCGGCCAAGGCGGCCCACGGCGAGGAGGGCGCCGCGAAGACCACGGTGTATTACGCCATCGATCCTCCCTTGGTGGTCAATTTCGAGGATGGTTCCGTGGTGCGCTTCCTGCAAATCACCATGGAAGTCATGGCGCACGATCAAAAGGCCGTCGACAGCGTGCAGAAGAACATCCCGTTGATTCGCAACAATTTGCTGCTGCTCATGAGCAACCGCAATTACCAGTCGATGATGTCGCGGGACGGCAAAGAAAAGCTGCGTCAGGAGGCTCTCGCCGAGATCCGTGCCGTGCAGAAGAAGGAAGGCGGCCCGGAGGTGGATGACGTGCTGTTCACCAGCTTCGTGGTGCAGTAATGGCCGAGACTCCGCCGCGCGCAGAAATCTCCGACGAAGAGGTGTCGGCGCTGCTCGAGAAGAACGGCGCCGACGCCGTACGACCCTATGATTTTACGTCGCAACGCATCAACCGCACGCGGCTGCCGCTGCTGGAAGTGGTGAGCAAGAGCTTTGCCGAACGGGCCGGCGCCTCCATTTCCGCATTGGTCGGCCGCGACGCCGCCATTCAGTTCACATCGCTGGAATCGGCGAAGGGCGGGGAACTGCAGGCCGCGCTGCCGATGCCGGGCAGTCTCGCAGTGGTGAGGCTCAAGCCGCTTCCCGGGCTGGCCTTCGTCAGCGTCGAACCCGCTCTGCTGCTCACGCTGTTGGACGGATTTTTCGGCGGATCGGGACGCGCCACCGCCGATGCGCAGGCAGCTGTCGCCCCGGCTGCGCAACGCTTTCTCGCGCTGTTGCTGCGCAGTCTGGCCGCGGACCTGACTGCGGCATGGGCGCCGGTGGCGCCGATCGAGCTGGAGCTGGTGAAGCAGGAAACCAATCCGCGGCTGGTGCAACTCGGCGCCGCAAACGAAGCGGTGTTGGTGCTCAAGTTCACGGTGGAATTCGGCGCCCGCAGCGGACGCATCGACTGGTTGTTGCCGGAGGCGCTGCTCGCCCCGGTGCGCGAGGCGCTCGCCGCCGACGGCGGACAGACCCTGGTGCGCAAGCAGGAGGCCTGGGCCCCCGTGCTCACCTCGGCATTGCAGGACGCCGAGATCGACACCCGCGCCGTGCTTGCCCAGGCAGAGATCAGTCTGCGCGAACTGGTGCGGCTGTCGCCCGGCGACATCATTCCCATCGAAGCCCCGCATCAGGTCACCCTGTTCGCAGGCGATGTGCCGCTGTACCGCGGCCGTTTCGGCGTCTCGCAAGGACGCAACGCACTCAAGATTCTTTCAGGAGCCTCCACATGAGCACGCCCGATTCCAAAAATGCCGCGGTCGCGCGAGCGCAATTCGGCGATTTAGGTCCCAATGCCGCCGGCGCCGGCGGCGGGGAAATGAATCTGAATCTGATTCTCGACGTCGCCGTCACGCTGGCGCTCGAGGTCGGACGTGCGCGCATGCCGGTACGCGAACTTTTGCAGCTGGCGCCGGGCGCCGTAGTCGAACTCGATCGCCTTGCGGGCGAACCGCTCGATGTGCTGGTGAACGGCGTGCGCATCGCGCGCGGCGAAGTGGTGGTGGTCAACGAGAAGTTCGGCATTCGCTTGACGGACGTAGTGAGCGCAACGGAGAGGATGGAGCACGCTCAATGACGGGGCTGGCGCAACCCGCCTCGCCCCTGTCCGTCGGCAGCGTGGCGCAGCTCACCCTGAGCCTCATCGCCATTGTCGCGCTGATATTGGCCATCAGCTGGGCGCTGAAGAAGCTCAAGCTCGCCGGTCCGCGCAGCTCAGGCGGGATCGCCGTCATCGATCAACTCAGCCTGGGCCCGCGGGAGCGCATCGTGCTGGTTCGCGTCGGCGAGTCGCAGGTGTTGGTCGGCATCGGCGCCGGGGGGCTGGTGCCGCTGACGCCGCTGACTGCACCCATCATGCTCAAGGCTGCCGCGCCTGCGCCGGCCTTTGCGGACCGTATGCGCGATCTCATGAAGCGGCCGGGCAACGGCGAATGAACCCGATGCCGCACCGCCGCGGGACCATCACCCGCCGCCGGACCATCACCCGCCGCTGGATCATTGCCTTGGGGCTGCTGCTGCCGGTACTGGCACTGCTGCCCGCGCATCCGACATTCGCGCAGGCAACACTGCCGGCGGTCGCCATCAAGACCGCGGCCGACGGCGCGCAGACCTATTCGCTCACGTTCCAGGTGCTGATCCTGATGACGGTGCTGACGTTGCTGCCGGCGCTGCTGCTGGCGATGACGGCATTCACCCGCATCATCATCGTGCTGTCGATTTTGCGGCAGGCGCTCGGCATGGCCACCACGCCCTCGAACCAGATCCTGACGGGCCTGGCGTTGTTCATGACCTTTTTCGTCATGAGCACGACCATCGAGCAGTCCTATGCCAGCGGCATCAAGCCGTATCTGGACGGACAGTTGGCCGGCGAGGCGGCCTTGGACCGCACCGTGCAGCCGCTCAAGAAATTCATGCTGGCGCAGACCCGCGAAAACGACCTGCAGCTGTTCACCAGGCTGTCCGGCAAGACGCAGTTCGCAACTCCGGAGGACGTGCCGCTGTCGGTATTGATTCCCACGTTCATGACCAGCGAGCTGAAAACCGCGTTTCAAATCGGCTTCATGGTGTTCATCCCCTTTCTGGTCATCGACCTCGTCGTCGCCAGCGTGCTGATGTCGATGGGCATGATGATGCTGTCTCCCGTGCTGGTGTCGCTGCCGTTCAAGATCATGTTGTTCGTACTGGTGGACGGGTGGACGCTGTTGCTGGGGACGCTGGCGGGGAGTTTCTACTCGTGAGCGCCGCGGCCTTCTTTTCTCCCTCTCTCCTGCGGG
>DATLVV010000142.1:0-2479 GCA_035577165.1 Steroidobacteraceae bacterium
CCGGAATGGTTCGGCAAGAGTCTCTTCGAGGGGGACTTGGAGCGGCTGCTGCCGCATGTGGAAGCGGCGCAGCGGCGGGTGCCGTCGCTCGCCAACTGCGGCATCAAGGACATCGTCAACGGCCCCATCGCCTACACGCCGGACG
Organism: Steroidobacteraceae bacterium; assembly: GCA_035577165.1. Taxonomy (GTDB): domain Bacteria; phylum Pseudomonadota; class Gammaproteobacteria; order Steroidobacterales; family Steroidobacteraceae; genus Bog-1198. Next base: position 146 of record DATLVV010000142.1, read on the forward strand.
GCAGCCCGCTGATCGGTCCCGCCTGGGGCGCACGCAATCTATGGCTCAACGAGGGCCATAGCTTCGGCATCACCGCCGCCGGCGGCTCCGGCTGGCAGCTCGCGGAATGGATCACCGAGGGTGAGCCCGGCATCGACATGATGGCGGTCGACCCGCGCCGCTACGGTCCCTACACCAGCAAGCGCTACGTGGTCCAGAAGAACGAAGAAACGTACCGCAACGTATTCGTCATTCACTTTCCCGATGAGGAACGGCCCGATGCGCGACCCGCAAAGACGAGTCCCATCTATGACAAGCTCGCGCGCATGGGCGCGGTGTTCGGTCAGCGCTACGGCTGGGAGCGCGCCAACTGGTTTGCGCCGGCCGGCACGGCGGCCAAAGATCAATGGAGCTTCCGCCGCTCCAATTACTTCGAGCACGTCGGGAACGAAGCGCTGCGTCTGCGCCAGCAAGTCGGAGTCATTGACCTTACGCCCTTCACCAAACACGAAGTGACGGGCCCGGGCGCGGAAGCCTGGCTCGACGGCTTGGTCGCCAACAAGGTGCCGGCCAAGATCGGGCGCATGGCGCTGTGCCATGCCCTCACCCGCCGCGGCGGCATTCGCTCCGAGTTCACCATCACCAAGATCGCCGAGCAGCATTTCTACGTGGTGAGCGCCGGCGCCGCCGAGCGCTACGACAGCGACTATCTGCAGCAAATGCTGCCGGCGGACGGCAGCGTTGCCCTGCGCAACATCACCACCAGCCGCGGCTGCTTCGTCGTCGCCGGACCGCGTTCCCGGGATGTGCTGGCGAAACTGGTGGATGCGCCCTTGGACAATGCGGCATTTCCCTGGCTCACCGGACAAGTGACGGAGGTGGGGCTCGCCACCGACGTCTATCTGCTGCGCGTGAACTTCGTCGGCGCACTCGGCTGGGAGCTGCACTTTCCGATCGAGTACGCGCATCACCTGTTCGATGCGTTGTTCGCCGCCGGTGCGGAGTTCAACATCGGCATGGTGGGCATGCGCGCGATGGAGTCTCTGCGGCTGGAGAAATCCTATCGCATGTGGGGCAGCGATCTGACTCCCGACTACACGCCCTACGAAGCAGGGCTCGACCGCTTCGTGCGCCTGAACAAGGGCCCCTTCATCGGCAAGGAGGCGCTCGAGGGGCAAATGAAGACGGGGGTTCCGCACCGCTTCATCACGTTCGAGGTTCACGGCGTGACGGATGCCGATCCTCTCGGCAACGAGCCGCTGTTCGATGGCAAGGGCCACATCATCGGCCGGGCCACGGCGGGCTACTATGGACACACCCTGCGCAAGAGCCTGGGGCTGGGTTACATCAAGCCTGACTTCGCCACGGTCGGCGGCGGCATCGAAATTGAGATTCTCGGCGAGCGCAAGCGCGCAACGGTTCTCATCGACTCGCCCTATGACCCGGAGAACAAGGATTTGAAGGCTTAGGCGATCTCGCGACATGAGCAGTCAATCATTCTCAGCTCTATCGCTGATCTGGCGCGGCCTTTCGCGGCATCGCGATTGGCAGCAGCAGTGGCGCAAGCCCGATCCCAAGCCGCGCTATGACGCGATCATCGTCGGCGGCGGCGGTCACGGACTCGGCGCCGCGTACTATCTCGCCAAAGAACACGGCTTGACCAATATTGCCGTGCTCGAAAAGGGCTGGATCGGCGGCGGCAACACCGGCCGCAACACCACCATCATCCGCTCGAACTATCTGTTCAACGAAAGCGCGGCGCTTTACGATCATTCGGTCAAGCTGTGGGAGAACCTCTCCCAGGTGCTCAACTACAACGTCATGTTTTCCCCCCGCGGGGTCATGATGCTCGCGCATACCGTGCACGACGTGCAGGTGTTCAAGCGGCACGTGCACGCGAACCGCTGCAATGGCGTGGACAATGAATGGTTGGAGCCGTCGCAGGCCAAGGAATTCTGTCCGCCCCTGAACATCGAGGACAACATTCGCTATCCCGTGCTGGGCGCGGCGCTGCAGCGCCGCGGCGGCACCGCCCGCCACGACGCCGTGGCCTGGGGCTACGCCCGGGCCGCCGATGCACTCGGGGTCGACATCATCGAAAATTGCGAGGTGACCGGCATTCGCCGCGATTCGCGCGGCGCGGTCGAGGCGCTCGAAACCACGCGCGGCGTCATTCAATCGCCCAAGGTGGGGGTCTCCGCCGCCGGTCACACCAGCGTGGTTCTGGCGATGGCCGGTGTGCATCTGCCCCTGGAGAGCTATCCGCTGCAGGCCCTGGTATCCGAGCCGGTCAAACCGATCTTTCCCTGCGTGGTCATGTCGAACACCATCCATGCCTACATCAGCCAGTCGGAC
>DATLVV010000143.1:0-4611 GCA_035577165.1 Steroidobacteraceae bacterium
CTCGAGCAATGCCGTGTATTGCGCCTTGTTGACGGAGTAGTCGCGGTTCAGCTGCTGAAATTCTGCTTCCACCTGCGGCGCGCTGTTGAGGCGGGCCCGCAGCTCCGCGACGGAGCCTTGGTGCTGCGCCAGTTCGCGCCGCAGGGCCGCGATCTCCACGTCTTCCTTGTTGAGCTCCAGCTGAATATTTTGGTACACGGGATTATTGCCGGCACCGCTCGAGGCCACCGCGCTGGCATCGCCGCGCCGCAGGCTGTCGAGTTCTGTCACACGCCGCTTCTTGAGTTCATCGAGCGTCGCACGCGCCGCAATCACATCCGGATGCTTGTCGGTGAACTTGAGGAGTAATTCGTCGAGCTTGGCCTGCGCCTCCTGGATGCGGCTCAAGGTGTCGCTGCCGCCGCTTCCGGGCCGCCCGCCCACCGTGGGTGACGAGGTGCCGGCCGCCGAGATCGCGTTGTCGCTGTGCAGCTGCTTGGCGAGTTCCTCGCGGCGGCTCATGGCGATCGACAGATTCGTTTCGGCTTTCTTGGCAGCATCCACTTCGTTCTGCAATTGCGTGAAATAGCCGCCCTGCTCGCTCGGCATGAGGCCGACGTTCTTCTTCTTGAACGCCGCCAGCCGATCCTCGGCGGCGCTCAGGCGCTGTTCATAGTCCTTGATCTGGGTTTCGAGAAACCGCTGCGCATGTTCCGAGCCTTCGCGTTTTCCGCCGAGGGTCTGCTCGACGAACGTGGTCAGCAGCGTCTCGACCACGCGCAGCGAGCGCTCGCGGGTGAAGTCCATGTAGTGAAAACTGTAGATGGTCCCCGCGGTGCTGCGCTCATCGCCCTGATTGCCCGCGCTCAACACCGTGATGGCGATGCGGTCGCTCAATCGGTCCAAGGTCCGGGCGCGCGCACGCTCATCCGTGACCTTGGGATCCAAAACTCCCGTGTCCTTGGCAATTCTTTCCAGCTGCGGTCCTTCCAGCAAGGACTGGCGCACATAGTTGATCTGCGCATCGACGTTCTGGTCGGTGGTCAGCCCCTGCAAGGCCGGCTTCAGTGCCGTGCGGGTGTCGACGAAGACGCGCGCATAGGCCTCGTACTTGTCGGGTAGCGCAAACACCAATGCCCAGCCGAGGAGCGCCACCACGAATGCGGCCGACAATCCCCACCAACGGAATCGCCAGGTGCTGCGCACCTCGTCGATGACCCGGTCCAGTTCCTGTTTCATGAGTGGCGCGTCAGCATCAGAATCGGGATTCCGGCACGACCAGCACATCGCCGGGCTTGAGCGGCAGGTTCTGCTTCATGTCGCCATTATTGACCAGCGCGTCGAGCTTGACCTTGATTTCCGTCTGTTTGCCGTTTTCGGTGCGCACCAGGTGGGCACGATTGCCGGCGGCGAATTGACCCAATCCGCCCACGGCGAGCACGGCATCGAGCACCGTCATGCCATCGCGAAACGGCAAGGACTGCGGAGTCTTCACCTGGCCGATGACCTTGACCTGGCTGTAGATGCTCATGGCGCCCATGACCACCACATTCACCTTGGGCGATTTGACGTATTCCGACAGCGATTTCTCGATGTCCCGCGCCAGTTGCGACGGGGTTTTGCCGACCGCCACCATGTCCTCCACCAGAGGAGTCGAGATCTTGCCGTCCGGGCGCACCGGAACCGTGACCGAGAGTTCCTCGTTCTGGAACACGAAAACATGCAGCGAGTCGCCGGGACCGATCAGGTAATTCGGGGAGACGACGGGCGGCACGGGCTCCTCGGCATTCGTGCCGGCAGACGGCAGGATGCTCCCGAGCACGGCGAGCAAGATTGCCAAGGACCGAAGGAACTCTCGCAATTTCAAAGGTTTGGCGCAGATCACAGGCTTCATCTTACCTCGGCTGCGCCTGGCGCGCGTCGAAATTGTTAAATTTACAGGCAGGGGGCTGCAAGCCACCCATCCCATCATGGCGCCAAAGGTCGCACCGCGAACCACTGCGCAGAAATGCGACCCGCGGCCTTTCTCGGTACCATCGGAAAGGTGATCGACAAGCGCCCCAATGCCACCGTGGACCGGCCCCTGCCCAACAGTTACTGGGTGGTTCCGCAGCGAATTCTGGCCGGCGAATATCCGGGGGGGGTCGACGACGCCGCAGCGCGAGCCCGGCTGGAGCGGCTGCGCCAAGCCGGCATCGATAGCTTTGTCGATCTCACCGAGGACGGTGAACTACCCCCCTACCGCCACTTACTGCCCCGGCACACCGAATACCTGCGCTCCGCCATCGTCGACACCGGCGTGCCCAACAATGTCTCCCAGACCCAGGAGCTGCTCGCGGCCATTCGTGCTGCACTTGCGCGGGGGCGCGGGGTCTATGTGCACTGCCGCGCCGGAATCGGCCGCACCGGACTCATCATCGGTTGCTTTTTGGCGGAACAAGAAAGCAACGGCAAGACGGCCCTCAAGACCTTGAACCGTCTTTGGCGCCAGAGCGAACGCGCAGTGTCCTGGCCTCAGGTCCCGCAGACCGCCGAACAGGCCGACTACATTCGGCACTGGCCGAAACTCGGAAAGCTGCCCCCAGGTAGTTGAACAGTGGTACCGTGTCGCGCTACTCCAGGAGACTCGCGTGAACCCATATAAGCCAAGCCCCGGCGTCGGACGCCACTCGATACCGGTCGGCGATGATCCCATGATGGATTATCGGGCACGCCTGGTGCACCAGCAGGCCGAAGCCGCGGAGCGCCGCCGTACCGACCTCGCGGAGCAATGCTCGCGCCTGAAAACCGCCGAAGAGCGGATCCGCATTTGGGAACGCATCCACGAAGTCACGCTGCCGCGAGACTCGGAACACCGGCTGGTCGCCATCATTGCCGCCAATACCGGCCTGACCGACAGCGACGTGCGCGACGAGCAACAGCGCCGGGCGACGCTGCGCGCCGCGGGCTAAGAGCCTTCCTAAGGGCTCCTAAATCTCCCAGGTCGACCCCACGCCGATGAGGCCGGCGTCGCGCAAATGCGCGATGACCCGGGATGCGGCCGCCTCCGGCGTCAATTGCGTCGTGTCCAGATGGATCTCCGGATTTTCCGGCGCTTCGTACGGCGAATCGATGCCGGTAAAATTCTTCAATTCCCCGCGGCGCGCCTTTTTGTAAAGGCCTTTGACGTCGCGCCGCTCCGCCTCGCGCAGCGGCGTGTCGACGAACACCTCGATGAACTCGCCCGCCTCGACCAGGCCGCGGGCCATGCGCCGCTCCGAACGAAACGGTGAAATGAAGGACACCATGACGATGAGTCCGGCGTCGACCATCAGGCGCGCCACCTCGGCGACGCGTCGTATGTTCTCGACCCGATCCTGATCCGTGAACCCCAAATCCTTGTTGAGACCGTGCCGCACGTTGTCGCCGTCGAGCAGGTAGGTCTGCCGGCCGTCGGCATGCAACTGCTTCTCGACCAGATTCGCAATCGTCGATTTGCCGGCGCCCGACAGGCCGGTGAACCACAGAATGCACGGCTTCTGGTGGCTCAGGATGGCACGCGACTGTTTGTTCACGTCGAGCGCCTGCCAGTGCACGTTCTGCGAACGGCGCAGCGCAAAGTGCAGCAGCCCCGCCCCCACGGTGTTGTGGGTGAGCCGGTCGATCAAGATGAATCCACCCAGCACCCGGCTGTCGCGGTAGGGTTCGAAGGCGATCGCGGTCGACAGCTCGATCCCGACCACGCCGATGTCGTTGAGATCGAGTTTCTTCGCCGCCATGTGCTCCATGGTATTCACATTGACCCGATACTTGATCGGCGCCACGGTGGCGATCACGGTCTGGGTGCCGAGTTTCAACAGATAGGCGCGACCCTGCAGGAGGGGATCGTCGTGCATCCAAATGATGGTGGCCTCGAACTGATTGGCCACCGCCGGCGGCGCGTCCGCCGCGGCCAGCACATCGCCGCGGCTGACGTCGATCTCATCGGCGAGCGTCAGAGTCACCGCTTGGCCCGCCATTGCCTCGGCTGCCTCGCCATCCCCCGTTAGCACGCGCGCCACCGTGCTGGTGCGCCCCGAGGGCAGCACGCGCAACGCATCGCCGCGGCGCACCGCCCCGCTCGCAATCAGTCCGGCAAAGCCGCGGAATTCCGCATTCGGCCGGTTCACCCATTGCACCGGCATGCGAAACGCCGCGCCCTGCGCCGCATCGGGCAGTGCCACGGTTTCCAGATGCTCGAGCAGCGCGGGACCTGCGTACCACGGCATGCGTGCACTGCGGGTCGTGACATTGTCGCCGGCGACCGCGGATACCGGGATGCAGGTGATGGCATCGAGCTTGATCTCGAGCGCGAACTCACGGTAGGCGGTCTCGATGACGTTGAACACCTGCTCCGAATACTCCACCAGATCCATTTTGTTCACCGCCACCACGATATGGCGTATGCCGAGCAGCGCTGCGAGATAACTGTGCCGGCGCGTCTGCGTGAGCACGCCCTTGCGGGCGTCTATCAATATCACGGCAAGATCGGCGGTCGAGGCGCCCGTCACCATGTTGCGCGTGTATTGCTCATGGCCGGGCGTGTCGGCCACGATGAATTTTCGCTTCTCGGTGGTGAAGAACCGGTAGGCCACGTCGATGGTGATGCCCTGC
>DATLVV010000144.1:0-5330 GCA_035577165.1 Steroidobacteraceae bacterium
CCGCCCGCCTCCGGTCAGGCCACTTAAACGGTCAGGCCACCTAAACGCCAAAGAACAGATAGTCGATCGCGGCGAGCAGTTCGCCGCGCGCGGCAGCCAACGATCCGCGGCGTTTCATCAAATCGCGGGTACGCACGCCCGTCAGGGCGGGAACGAGAACCATGTGCTCGGACCCGTCCAATGCGACTATTGGGGTAAGGCGGCTGACGACCTTTGGTATCAGCAGCAGCGGTACCAGCGGTGCCACAATCTGGTCACGTGCGAACTGCGCGAAATCGGACTGCAATGCGACGACGAAGGGATAGGAACGGCGGCTCGCGGCGATGGGGTTGGCGAACACATCAAATTGGGCCATCGTCCTGCTCGTAATGTTTGCGCACAAAGTCGGCAAACGAACCGTGCTGTTCCGCGTAGGCGTTCACGGCCGCCAAACCCCGTAGCAGATCGGCCCTGAGGGCTTCTGAAGATAGCTCGGCATACTTGGTTGCCAGCGCTTCCTCGGCCACCTTGGACGCATTAATTCCCATGGCTTTAGCTTTCGCGTAGAGGTCCGAATTCAGCGTGACGCTGACTGTCCGCTTGGCAGCTTTGGGATCGAACAGGGGATCTCGCATGCGCTATTGTAGCACGGGTCTAAAGCACGGGTCTAACGCATGGGTCCCAAGAACCGGGTCTAGCGCCGTGTGGGCGCGCGGTATACGAACACGTAGTACAGCGCCGCAAGGACGCCTGCCATGGCCAGCACCAGAGCAAAGAAGCGGTGCAGCGAGCCTGCCAGGAGTTCCGGGTGCCCTCCCAAGGTTATCCCCAGCCAGGCGAGCACCGAGCACCAGATCAGCGATCCTGTCAGGGTTGCGAGCGCATACCAGCGAAAATCCATGCGCAAGATGCCGGTGGGAATCCCGATCAGGTGACGGATGACCGGGAGCAATCGCGAGAAGAACACGCCCGGAGCACCATAGTGCGCGCACCAGCGCTCCGCCAGCTCGACCTTGGCCTGCCCGAGGCCGACATAGCGCCCAAAACGCACGATCAGGGGGCGGCCGAGCAGGCGGGCTCCCCAATACATGAGCGAGGCGCCGGCCCAAGACCCTGCCGTGCCGGCCAGCACCACCCCCAGGAAGGATAACTGTCCCTGGGTGCGGGCGAGGTAGGCGGCAGGAGGAATGATCACCTCGCTCGGAATGGGCACGAAGGTGCTTTCCAGGGCCATCAACCCCGCAATCAAAAGATAGCCGCCCTGGGCGAGGGTCGACAAATACCAATCCGAGAATTGATGCAGCAGTTCGGACAACTACTCGACAGCCTTTGGATTCAAGATCACCTTGGCATCGGCCCGCGCGCCGGCGGCGTAGCTCTGCGCCTCGGTGGAGGCGATTTGCGCGGCGTATTGCCGGCGCATGGCCATATCCTGCTGTTGCTGATCACCGGGCTCCTCGCGTACCGCGCTCAACGCCATCACGGCGGCATCGCCGCTCGCCAGGCGCGCCGTGCCATACACCGGTTTGGCCTGGGGCTTGGGCTCACCGAATGCGGAAGTGCGGATCTCGAGCGGCACGTCTTGATCGGCCCGTGAAATGAACTTCGGCGCCGTCGGCGCGGCCGCAGCGTTCGCGCTCACGCTCTTCAGGACGGCGTCCCAGCTCTCGCCCGCCGTGAGGCGCTTGACCGCATCCGCGGCCGCGGCCTGTGCCAGTTCCACGCCGCGCTGCTTCTTCCAAGCAGCCAGCACTTCGCCGTGAACGGCGTCCAGCGGCTTCTGCTGCGGCAGCTTGTGATCGGTGGCGCGCAGCACCACGCCGCGTCCTTTTTCCACCTCGACCATGGAACTCAAGCGCCCATCGAGCACGTCCTGGCTGAACGCCGCCTCGATCACCGCAGGCACCTTGCCGAGCGCGCCGCCGCCGTCGAGGCGGCTGAATGCCGGCACCTCGAGCACCGCCAATCCGGCTTTGCGCGCCACCACGTCGATGTCGGTGGTGTTCTGCAGCGCTGCATCGGCAAGTTGATCCTGCGCGTTGTTGAACAGTCTCTCCGCCTCGTTGCGCCGGTATTCGGTTTCCAGCTCGGCCTTGCTCTGCTCGAAGCTTTTGACGGTCGGCGGCTGAATCCCCGCGAGCTTGAGAATGTGATAGCCGAATTGGGTTTTGACCGGCCCTTTGATCTCATCGACCTTCATGCCGAAGGCGGCGTCCGCGAACGGCACCACCCACGCCTTGCGCTCGGTCCATCCCAGATCGCCGCCCTGCGGCGCGGAGCCCGGATCCTGCGAGAATTCCTTGGCCAATTTCGCGAAATCCTCGCCCGCTTGGGCGCGCTTCAAGAGACCCTCCGCCTTGGCCTTCGCCGCCGCATCGTCCTGCGGATTCGCGACCGTCAATAGAATGTGGCTGACCCGGCGCTGTTCCGCCTGCGTGAAACGCTCCGGCGTCTTGGTCTTTTGTTCTTCGTAATAAGCCTTGAGCTGCGCGTCATCGACGCTGACCTTGGAGGCGAGCTGCGTCAGGCTGATTTCGACATAGCGCAGGTTCACGGTTTCCGGGGTCATGTACTCGGACTTGTGCGCGTCGTAGTAGGCCTTGAGGGCGGCATCGTCCGGGGTCGCGCCCGCCGCATACTTCTCCGCGGACAGCGTCACCCACGCCAGCTCGCGCTGCTGCCGCGTGAGCGCGCGCATCTGCTTCATTTCCGTGGCCGTCGCAAAGCTCGACAGGGAAATGGCCGAGTCGAGCTGGCGCATTTTCACATCGCGCCGGAACATGCCTTCGATTTCAACGATCGAACGGCCCTGCGATCGCAGGATCGCCACGGCATGCGCGGTGTCGCATTTGCCGTCGACCTGAAACGCGGGAATCTCGCACATGGCCTGCAGCACTTCGGCGTCGCTGACCCGGTAGCCGAGATCATCGGCGCGGGTGATCAGCGCCTCGCTGTTCACGTACTGATCGAGCACGCGTTTCTTGATGTCGTTGCGCTGCGCCTCGCTCACGCTGCCATTGAATTGGCGTTCGACCTGCGCGAGCTGCTGCTGGTAGCTCTGCCGCACCTCGTTGGCCGACACTTCGCTGCCGTTCACCTTGGCGGCATAGTTGGGCGCAGACAGCGTCCAATTGATGCCCCAGAACACGAACACCAGCCCGATCGCGCCCAGCACGACCATGGCCAGCCAACCCTTCAATTTGTCATGTATCGTCTGCAGCATGATCCCACCCTGTTCATACCCTTCGGCGCGGCCACTTGGGCTCGCGCGACTCGTTAAGGAAATGGCGGAGTGGACGGGACTCGAACCCGCGACCCCCGGCGTGACAGGCCGGTATTCTAACCAGCTGAACTACCACTCCGCTGTTGGTGGGTGCTGAGGGGATCGAACCCCCGACCCTCGCCGTGTAAAGGCGATGCTCTACCAGCTGAGCTAAGCACCCCCTGGAAGAGGCGCGGAAGTCTACGCGAGGCGGTTCCGCTTGGCAATCGGCACGCTGGCCGGACGGCTGGACGGCCGGGCCGCACCGTCACTTGCGTTCAAACTGCTCAAAGCCGCTGAACTTCCATGGCCGCAGCGCCAGCAAGAACGCCGCACTGTGGCGGGTCTCGCGCGGGCCCCGATCGCGCTCGAGGATTTCGGCGCATTGCCGCGAGGCATTGCGGAACACGTTCTTCAGTTCGTTGAGTCCCAGTTCCGAGACTTCACCGCCATGGAACAAGAACTCTTCCTGCGGCCCGACGAAATTGCTCGACATGAATTCACGCAGCAGCTTCTGGTTGACGAAGCGCTGCATCGGTCCGCCCGGACGCCAGCTGAAATGCCGGTTCACCAGCAGCCGCACGCGGTTTCCGGGCTGCAGTTCGATGCATTTGAGCTTGTCCAATCTGATGAACAGCCTCAGGACTTCGCGTTCCGGGAATTGGTAGGTGTGGACGATCTCCTCGAAAGAGGTGCGGTTGACCAGCAGCCAGGCGATCAGGAACAGCTTGGGATCGGAGACGATCTCCTGCTCCTGGGCGACCGTCAATTGACTAGCGACGGGGCGCTCCTGGGTGCGCGCCAAAATCTCCGCGAGGCTCACCTCGAGCAGCTCGCAGATTTGCTCGACCCGCTTGAGACTGAGGTCGCCGCCCGAAAACAATCGTTTGACGCTGGCGACGCTCAGCTCAAGCTTTTTCGCGACGGCGGCATAGGTATGGCCGCGCTCGCGCAGCGCGCGCTTCAATTCAGCGACGATTACATCCCGCTCTGCCATGAGCTTTCCTCGTGCGTGAACTCCGGCGAAAGGTATCACATGGCGCTACTTTGGGTCGCGTACTTCGCTATTTCGCCGATAAAAGGTGTGGTTGCCGATCCCTTCCCCTGGCCTGGGCTTCCGAGAAACTTTCGGGCATCGGCCCGCCCTCGCTTGCGCTGGGTTTCGCGGCTAGTGCGCCCTCACCAAGTTCTTGACGCGCGCAGGCTTGCGCCGGCGCTTCTCGTCGGCGATCGCCACCGGGGGTTTTACCTCGGCCGTCGCCGCCGGCGTCGGCATGTGGGTCAGCGCCACCTGCAGCACTTCGTCGATCCACTTCACCGAGCGGATGTCGAGCTTTTCCTTGATGTTGTCCGGAATCTCCGCCAGGTCCTTGGTGTTATCGTCGGGGATCAGCACGGTGGTGATGCCGCCGCGGTGCGCCGCCAGTAGTTTCTCCTTGAGGCCGCCGATGGGCAGCACTTCGCCGCGCAGGGTGATCTCACCCGTCATCGCCACATCCGAGCGCACCGGAATCTTGGTGAGCGCGGAGATCAGCGAGGTGCACATGCCCACGCCGGCACTGGGTCCGTCCTTCGGCGTCGCGCCCTCGGGCACGTGAATGTGCACATCGGCCTTCTGATAGAAATCGACCTCCAGGCCGAGCATCGCGGAGCGGCTGCGCACCACGGTCATCGCCGCCTGAATGGACTCCTGCATCACTTCGCCGAGCTGGCCCGTATGAGTGAGCTTGCCCTTGCCCGCCACGACCGCGGCCTCGATGGTCAAAAGTTCGCCGCCGACTTCGGTCCAGGCCAGTCCCGTGACCTGACCGACGCGGTTGCTCTCCTCCGCCTTGCCGTAGCGGAAGCGGCGCACGCCCAGGTACTTGTCGAGATTGTTCGTGTCGACCGTCACGGTCTTCTCGGCCGGCGCCAGCAGCAATTGCTTGACCGCCTTGCGCCCGATCTTCGACAGCTCGCGCTCGAGGTTGCGCACCCCGGCTTCGCGCGTGTAGAAGCGGATCATGTCGTGAATGGCATTGTCCGCCACCACCAATTCATCGGGTTTCAGGCCGTTCACGACATGATCCGCTTCTACACGCGCGAAGCC
>DATLVV010000145.1:0-3629 GCA_035577165.1 Steroidobacteraceae bacterium
TCCGATCGGCGCTCCGAGCGCGAGCACCGTCATCGCCATGGGTCTGCGGTCGGGCGGAAAGCAATCCGAGACGATGGCGGTGGACGGCGGCGTGCCGCCGGCTTCGCCGATCCCAACGCCGATGCGCCCGAGCAGAAACTCCCAATAGTTGCGCGAAAGCCCGCACAGGGCGGTGAACGCCGACCAAATGATCAGCGAGGCCGCGAGAATATTTCGGCGGTTGGATCGATCGGCGAACCAGGAAATTAGAATCCCGAACGAGACATAAAACAGCGCCAGCGGCGCACCGGTGAGCCACGCCACGCCGCGGTCGGTCAATTGCAATTCCACGCGTATCGGCTCGAGCACCGTGGACACGACATAACGGTCGGCGATATTGATGGCGTAAATCAAGCACGTGAGGATGAGGACGTACCAGCGCTCGATGGATGACGGCGCCTGGGATCGCGGCAGCTCGATGGCGGTGGTGCTCAACTTGTACAGCCTTGCGTTCGACTTAGCCTTGCGCACCATACAGGGTTCGACAGGGTTCTGCGACGGGGCCCTGCAGGGTGCGAAAAATGACATGGGTGAATCGCGAAATGGCATAGCGCCGCGGATGCGAAGGGCTAAGCTAAAGTTGTGGAGATCTTTGACTACATAATCATCGGCGCGGGCTCCGCGGGGTGCGTGCTCGCCGACCGGTTGTCATCCCGCGGCAGCGAACGGGTATTGGTGCTCGAAGCGGGCGGCAGCGATCGACGATTTTGGATCAAAACCCCGATCGGCTACGGGCGGACCTTTGCGGACCCCGCGGTCAATTGGAAATATACGACGGCGCCGAATCCCGGACTCAACGGCCGGCGCATCTACTGGCCGCGGGGCCGCGTGATTGGCGGCTCGAGTTCCATCAACGCCCTGGTGTATTGCCGCGGCATGCCTGCGGATTTCGATGATTGGCGGCGCATGGGCAATGTCGGTTGGGGGTGGGATGACGTACGCCCCTACTTCGAGCGCTCCGAACGTCATGTCGATCCGGCGGGGCGCGCGAGCGGCGGCGGCCCGCTGGACGTGAAGGACGTGACTCCTTTTCTGCATCCCATGCGCCAAAACTGGTCGGATGCCGCCGGGGAACTGGGCTTGCGGTGGACGGAGGATTTCAACGGTGCAAATCCCGAGGGCTTGGGTTGCTATCAAATCACCGTTCGCAACGGACTGCGCCGCTCCGCAGCCGACGCCTTCCTGCGGCCGGCGCTTCGGCGCCACAATGTGCGGCTCGAGACCGGGGCCTGGGTCAGCAGGATTCGCTTCGACCAGCGCCGCGCCGTCGGTGTGGATTATGTACGCGGCAACACCCCGCATGCCGCTGCCGCGGCCCGGGAAGTGATTCTTTGCGGCGGCGCAGTCAATTCCCCGCAACTTTTACAGCTGTCCGGCATCGGACCGGCCGCGACGCTTGCCGCCGCGGGAATCACCCCGCTGCTCGACAATGGCGCCGTGGGCGGGCACCTTCAGGATCACCTGGCCGTCGTCTATTCCTTCAAGTCCACGCAGCCCACCCTGAACGATGAATTGCATTCGACTGCCGGCAAGCTGATCGCCGGCCTGCGCTATTTTCTCGCGCGGCGCGGACCGCTTGCCTTGAGCGTGAATCAATTCGGCGGATTCGCTCGCGCCGATGCACAGGCGGAGCGACCCGACGTGCAACTCTATTTCAATCCGGTGACCTATGGCGCCGGCGATGCAACGCGCACCAAGATCGAGGTGGACGCGTTTTCCGGATTCTATTTGTGCTTTCAGCCCACCAGGCCCACCAGCGTCGGCCGGATCGACATCGCCGGCCCGGAGTTTCGCGCGCCGCCGACGATCGCGCCGAATTATCTGTCCACCGAAAAAGACATTCTGGATGTCGAGCACGGCGGACAGCTGCTGCAGGCGATCGCCCGCACCCCGGCGATGAAGCCGCTGATACTCGCACCGCTGGGGCCCGATCTCGAGGCGATGGGAACCGAGGACTTGGTGGCCGATTTTCGCGCCCGCGCCAGCACGGTGTACCACCCGGTGAGCACCTGCCGGATGGGAGCCGCCGCCGGCGAGTCCGTCGTCGACGCATCGCTGCGGGTGCACGGCGTCGAACGGCTGCGCGTGGTCGATGCATCGGTGTTCCCCACCGTGACCTCAGCCAACACCAACGCGCCCACCCTCATGGTGGCGCAAAAAGCCGCCGACCTGATTTTGAATTCCTAGGAAGGGAAATTTATGAAGCTCGACAGTGTCAAAGTCTTTCTCGTGAGCAATCCGCCGCCGAGTTTCGGCGGCCGCTATTTCGTTTTTCTGAAATTGAAGACCGCCTGTGGGATCGAAGGCGTGGGCGAGGTCTACGCAGCCACCTTCGGCCCCAAAGTGGTCGGCCAAATGATCGAGGATTTGTTCGCGCGCCGCTTCGCCGGGCGCGATCCCTTTCAAATCGAATCGCTCTGGCGCGAAAGCTACGGCTCGGGGTTCAGCCTGCGCCCGGAACTTTCATTGATGGGGGTCATCAGCGGTCTGGAAATGGCGTGCTGGGACATCATCGGCAAGGCGGTCGGACAGCCGATCTACAATCTTATGGGCGGTAAGGTTCATGAGCGCCTGCGCAGCTATACGTATCTTTACCCTGCCGCCGGCGAAGGAGACGAGTTCTATCACGATGCGGACCGCTCTGCTTCGCGCGCGGCCGAGTACGTCGCTCAGGGTTTCACCGGCCTCAAGTTCGATCCCACCGGCGGTTTCTCGGCGTACGATCCCCGCCAACCCACCCAGGAAGCGCTCGAACGTACCGTGCGCTTGGTGCGCCTGGTGCGCGAAGCAGTCGGACGGCGCGCCGATCTGCTCCTCGGGACCCACGGCCAGTTCACCACTTCCGGCGCCATTCGCTTGGCGAGGCAGCTCGAGCCCTACGATCCACTCTGGTTCGAGGAACCCGTGCCGCCCGAAATGCCGGAACAAATGGCAATCGTCGCGCGCGGCACCAGCATACCCATCGCCACCGGCGAACGCCTGGCCACGAAGTATGAATTTGCACGAGTGCTGGCCTGCGGTGCAGCTAACATCATTCAGATGAACCTCGGCCGGGTCGGTGGTTTGCTCGAGGCGAAAAAGGTCGCTGCGTTGGCCGAGGTGCACTATGCGCAAATCGCACCCCACCTCTATTGCGGCCCGGTGGTGGGCGCCGCCAACATTCAAATCGCAACCTGCTCGCCTAATTTTCTGATTCTCGAAAGCATTCAACAATGGGGCGGCATTCATGCACGGCTGCTGAAAAATCCGATTCGCTGGGAACAGGGCTACGTCATTCCACCGACGGCGCCCGGGCTCGGCGTGGAGCTCAATGAAACGGTGGCGTGTGACAACGCCTACGTCGAGGAGAGCCCGTTGCACTTGGAAATGATCGATCGACCGTTGGGTTAGCGAGGACAGCAGATGCGTTACGGCTTCGTCGGGCTGGGGAACTTGGGCAAACATCTGGCAGCGAATTTGAGCCGCGGCGGCTTCGATGTCGGGGTCAACGATTTGAGCCGCGCTGCAGCCGACACCGCGGTGGCGGCCGGCGCGCGCTGGGTGGAGTCCGTACCCATCCTTGCCGCGACCTGCGATTGCTTGATCACCTG
>DATLVV010000146.1:0-2530 GCA_035577165.1 Steroidobacteraceae bacterium
GCTGTGGTGAACTCGCCAGCGCCTCGATGGTTGCAAAGGCATCGAGATAGGCCGCGACATTGTCGACAATCGGAAACGGCCGCCGCTCATGCCAATTGGCGTAGAAGTGCGCCGCGTCCGACGCCAAGACCACCCAGCCGCGTTGGGTGTGCACGCGCACCACCTGCAGGCCGCGGGTGTGACCGCCGACGCGGTGAAGCGTGATGCCCGGCGCAAGTTCGGCCACGCCGTCGTGATACACCACGCGCCCGGCGTAGAGCTTGCCCACCATGGCCTGCACATCCGGCGCCGCGTAAGGCGAGCGCATCATGGCGTGGCACATGGCGCTGCCGGTGCAGAACGCCATCTCCTCCGTCTGCAGGTGGTACCGGGCGCGCGGAAACAAATCATGGTTGCCGGCGTGATCGTAGTGCATGTGACTGATGATGACGTCGGTGACCTGCGCCGGATCGACATCCACGGCCGCAATCCCCGCCGCCACCGGCTGCACCAGCTGCCGGCCGCGCGCCGCGCCGACGGCAGCATCGAATCCGGTGTCGAGCACAAACAAGACTTTGGGACCGCGGATCGTCCAGACATAATAATCGAGCGGCATGGGACCGTCGTGCTCGTCGCCGCCGATGAAATTGTGGCTGGCGGTGCGCTCCAGGTGGGCGTAGCGGACTGCGCAGATTTCATAATTCGGTGCCATGGCGGTATGCTCGCGGTAACCGCCGCAACAATCAACTCCTGAAATGAACACATCGATGACAACTGCGGACATCGTTGCCGTGGGGTCGGGCCACAACGGCCTGGTCGCTGCCGCCTACCTGGCGGCGGCCGGCAAGAAGGTCCTGGTCCTCGAGCGCAATGCGTGGTTCGGCGGCGGCGTGGTCTCGCGCGAACTGACCCTGCCGGGCTTCCGCCACGACCAGCATTCCATGAGCCACATCTTCATCCAGGGCAATCCGCTCCTCAAGAATGACGAGCTCAAGCTCAAGTCGCGCTACGGGCTCGACTACATTTTCCCCGACGTGCCGATGATGTCCGTGTTCGAGGATGGCCGCACGCTCAAGCTGTACCGCGACCGCGAAAAGTCGGCGGCGGAGATTGCGAAATTCTCCAGGCGCGATGCCGAGACCTTCCGCCGGGTGTCGCTGCAGGCCGCCGCCTGGCTGCCGATGATCGCCTCCTCGCTGTATGCGCCGCCGGCGCCGGTCGGCGCCACCTATGCCATGTTCGATCAAAGCCGCGAAGGCCGCGAGCTATGGCGCGTCATCCAGATGAGCAGTCACGATCTGCTCTGCGATCTCTTTGAGAACGAGCAGGTGCGCATGCATTTTGCGCGCGTGGCCGGCGAGAACCTGGTGTCGCCCGACGAAAAGGCCACCGCCATCGGGGTCTACGTATTCCTCGGTTTTCTCGAAGGCTGCGGCTTTGGGGTGGCGCGCGGCGGCGCGGGCAAGTTGACGGATGCCCTCATCGCCTGCATCCGGGATCACGGCGGCGAAGTCCTCGCCAATGCCGATGTCGCGCGCATCAAGGTGGCCAACGGACGCGCCACCGGGGTGGAGACCGTCGATGGCCGCAGCTTCATCGCCAAGGACGCCGTCATCGGCGCCATTCATCCGCACCTGCTCGGACGCATGATCGAGGGCATTGATGCTCGCGCGCTTGCGGGCGCAGAGGCCACGCACATCACCCCGGCGGCCTGCATCACCGTACATGCCGCGCTCAGCGAGCCGCTCAAATTCCGCGCCCACGATACCGTCAACGCGGTGATGAACGAGATGCTGCCGATGAGCTACGAAACCTTGCGGCGCGATTTCGACGAACTGCGCTACGGTCAGTTCATGCCCTACCCGCTGCTGGGTTTGGGCTCCCTGTCGCAGTTCGACCCCAGCCGCGTGCCGGCGGGCAAGGCCATTTTGCACCTGTGGGACTATGTCCCCTACGAACGCCCGGACGGCCGTAGCTGGGATGACACGAAGCGGGACTATGCGGATCGCATGCTGACTCATCTGTCGAAGTTCGTCGCGAACATTCCGGACTGCGTGCTGCAGGCCCATATCGACAGCCCGGTGGACATGGAGCGCACCAGCCCCAGCTTTCGGCGCGGCGACCTGCACGGCATTGCCACCGCCACCTATCAAAGCGGCGCGCATCGCCCCACCCCCGAACTCGGTAACTACACGGTGCCCGGTCTCGAGCGCTTCTATTTGGTGGGTCCCTTCCAACATCCCGGCGGCGGCGTATTCGGCGCCGGGCGCGCCACGGCGATGAAGATGTTCGAGGCGCTCGGTATGGACTTCGACAAGCAGGGGCGCGTTAAGTGAAACTGCATTCCACCGACGGCAGCGAGCTTCTGACCATCAACGCGCTGGAGCGCGACGGCAATTCGCTCATCATCAAGGGCAAGGTATTCGGCGCCATGCCGATGAACGCGCGCTTGAAGCCTGATGCCGCTCGGGCGGCGCTGAAATTGCTGACTCCGCGGCTGATCTTTTTTTTGCTCACACTGCCGTTTCGCAAGGGATGAGAGCCGGGTCCG
>DATLVV010000147.1:0-3114 GCA_035577165.1 Steroidobacteraceae bacterium
GTGTCGGTGCGCATCTGCTGAGTCCTGCGGAAGGCGGCGTAGTCCGCGGTCTTGGTGCGCAGGTAGGACTGTTCCAGCGCCGGCACCGGGTCTTGCAGCAACTTGACGGCGATCCAACGATCCTGCTCGGCGCGGATGATGGGCCCGTGATGGCTGTGATACACGGTGAACTGTCGAGACCCCAAGCCGGCGCCCAGCTTGTAGGGTATGGCGACCTGGCTGACCCGCAATTTTTTCAAGCCGCTGCCATACCGGTAGTACAGGCCGTCCGGCTTCTTGACGATGGTCTCGGCATATTCGTCGATGGCGTCGCCGCCGTACGAGGTGTGCATCCAGCCGTTGCGCGCATTGAATCCCTGGTAGACGAAGAATTGGCCCCACGTGACCGCGCCGTACACATTCAGTCCCGCATCGCTCACCATCTGCAGTTCGGAACGAAAATAATATGAGGTGTGCGGATTGATCCACAGCAGCGCGTGCCCCGAGGCGCTGCGGCTGGGCGCAATCGCGAAGCCGTTGGAACCGCCCGGCGGCGGTTCCGCGAAGGCTGTCAATGCCGGTCCCGCCACAGCCGACGACCGTGAGGGCCGCGAATTTTCCTGATCTTGCGGCGCGTAGAACTTCTGTAGCCGGACGAGATCGATGCTCTCGATGTCGCCGCCGATGCTGCCCTCGGTGAAGGACAGCGCCATCCAGGGTTCATAGTGCCGGATGACCTTGGGCGTTACCGCGGGATGTTTGGACAAGAAATAGTTCAACCCGTCCGCCCAGCCCATCATGAGATTCTTGAGCCAGGCCGGGCTCAAGCGATAGTCTTCCTGCAGGCGACGCGGATCGATGAACAATCTCTGGCGAAGATCGCTGTAGAGGGCGGACTCCCCCTCGGCTTGCGCCAACATCCCAAGCCCGTTGAGATAGTTGCGCTCGATGCGTCCGAAGTCATCCTCCGCTTGGGCGTAAATCGCGCCGAATACGCAATCCGCATCGGTCTTGCCGTAAATATGCGCAATGCCCCAATTGTCGCGGACGATGCGCACATCCTCGGCGTGCCGCTGCCAGCGCGTCTCCTGATCCGTGGCCGCAGCGGCGGTGCCGCCGGCGGTCGCGGCGAGCACAACCCACACGACGAAGAGTTTCATGGCCCCTGTAGGTCTCCGAGCCGTTGTAGGTCTCTCAATTGCGGCGCGCTCAGCCGGCGGCCTTGACGGCCTGAATCAGCTGGCTCACGGCCGCCTGCGCGTCGCCATACAGCATGCGTGTCTGATCGAGTCCGAACAATGCATTGTCGATGCCTGAAAAACCCTGGCCCTGGCCGCGCTTGATGACGATGACGTTCTTGGCCTTGTCCGCATTCAAAATCGGCATGCCGTAAATCGGGCTCGACTTGTTGGCGCGCGCGTCGGGATTGACCACATCGTTGGCGCCGATGATCAACGCCACGTCGGCGGTCTCAAATTCGGCGTTGATTTCGTCCAGGTCGGAGATCAAGTCATAGGGAACGCCCGCTTCCGCCAGCAGCACGTTCATGTGCCCGGGCATGCGGCCCGCGACCGGGTGAATGGCAAACCGCACCTTGACGCCATGATCGATCAACAGCTGGGTGAGTTCCCACACCTTGTGTTGAGCCTGCGCCACGGCCAGGCCGTAGCCCGGCACAATGATGATTTTTTGCGAGTAGGCCATCATGACCCCGGCATCCGAAGTCTCGATGGCCTTCTGCACTCCGGCGGCGCCGGCACCGCCCGCGGAGGAGGTTTCGCCGAAATTCGAGAACAGCACATTGCCGAGCGAACGATTCATGGCTTTTGCCATGAGCTGGGTCAGCAGCGTGCCGGCCGCACCGACCACGGTGCCGGCGATGATCATGGCGGCGTTGTCGAGCACGAAGCCTTCGAATCCAACCGCGAGTCCGGTGAGCGCGTTGTACAGGGAAATGACCACCGGCATGTCGGCGCCGCCGATGGGCAGGGTCATGGTCACGCCCAACAGCAGGGCAAACGCAAAGAACAGGGAAACGACCGGCAGGCCGGCGTGCGCCTCCCCTAGCCCCAAGCCGGACACAACCATGAAGCCGAGACCGGCGGTGATCAGCAATATCGCCAGATTCACGAATTTTTGGCCGCCGAAACGCACCGACTTCGTGATCAGGCCCTGCAATTTCGCGAAGGCAATCAGGCTGCCGCTGAACGACACCGAACCGATGAACCCGCCGATGGTGGCGATGGTCAAGTGCGTGATGCTGTGCTCGCTGCCCCGATACAGGGCTACCGCCGCGATGGCGCCCGCGGCGCCGCCGCCCATCCCGTTGTACAGCGCAATCATCTGCGGCATGTCGGTCATGGCAACGCGTTTGCCGCTGACCCAGGCGATGATGCCGCCGACCGCGACCGCGCCGATCACCAGCATCAAATTGAGCGACGAAGCGCCCATGAAGAGCAAGGTCACGGCCGTGGCCAGCACCATGCCGAGGCCGGCCCAACGGACGCCGCTTACGGCGGTAACCGGCGAGCTCATGCGCTTCAGGCCCACGATGAACAGCGCCGCCGCCACCAGATAGGACAGCTGCGTCAGGGTTTGAATAGTCGAAGCGGAGGCCATCCTTAAGGTCCTTTCTTTCTGCCGGCCGTGACGAACATTTTCAGCATGCGCTCGGTCACCACGTAGCCGCCCACCGCATTGCCGGCACCCAGAATCACGCCGATGACGCCGATGACCCGTAACAGCGTGGTGTCGGCGGAGGCCAATGCAACCATCGCCCCGACCAGCACGATGCCGTGCACGAAGTTGGACCCCGACATGAGCGGCGTGTGCAGGATCACCGGAACCCGCGATATGACCTCGTAGCCGGTGAATGCCGCCAACATGAATATATAGAGCGCGATGACGCCGTCGATCATACTGACTATCCCTCCACGGTTTTGCGCGTTGCTTCGTGCATGATTTGGCCGCCGTGCGTGAGCGCGGCGCCGGCGAATACCTCATCCTTCCAATCGATGGCAAGCTCACCCTTGACCAACGCCGGCTTCAGCAGATTGAAGAGATTGCGCGAGTACATCTCGCTGGCGTGATACGGCAGCGAGGCGGGCAGGTTGAGGGGACCCACGATCTTGACGC
>DATLVV010000148.1:0-3353 GCA_035577165.1 Steroidobacteraceae bacterium
CAGGGTCGGCGCCATCGCCGGGCCGCGACCGACACCGAGCCGATGGTTGGGATCGAAGGCAGTCACAAATTGCGAGCTATTGCCGATCCAGAACGGATCGTCGAGCGGCGGCTGGATGATTTCGAGATTGCCGAACGGGTCGAGCTGATCGAGGTTGTAGCTGTCGGCATACATGCCGGTCGTCAGCCACTCGAGGTGCGCCGTCGCCGGCTCCAACTCGACAATCGTGGCCCGCCCCAATTCCCAATTGTAGATCAGCAAGCGATTGAACAGACCACCTGTACTGATGCCGCCTGAGAATGCCCAGACAATCGTGCGGGTGCGCGGGTCGGCAACACCCTGAACATTGACTACGTAGGTGTGATCGAGTTCACGGAAAAACTCGCGATCGAACTTCTGCGCGCCGATCGGGATCGACGCCGAGCCGTCGAACGCGGCAAAGCCGTTTTCGCTGAGGTAGTAGGCAACCGGGCGGATCGCCCCGCCCTGGTCGCGAGCGTGACCCAGGACAATCGACTGCGGCGAGATCGTCCCGGACGCCCCTTGACTAACAGCAAATTTCCATTGCTCTGGTGGCCCCACAAAGGTGCCTGTGTAGATGCCGCGTTCCATAAAGATAGCGACATCACTCGCCGGCCCCAGTCCCGGCACTATCCCGGTAACAACGCCGAGGTCTGTCATCTGGAGGTCTTGGTAATCAGACTGAAGCTGCAGCGCAGGCACGCTGCCTGGCGTCGGCCAGTTCGTAGGGTCGCCCAGAGCCGACCACCCCACTCTATAGGGCACCGGCCCAAAAGTGGGGTCGTTGGTATTGCCGACCATTACCTGATCTCTAACCGTCGCAACGTACTTCGCGAGCGGCGCGGTCGCCGCCAGCAAGGTGAAATTCGGATCGCCAACCAGCAGGGACTGCATCGGGTCGATGCCGTTGGTCGCGATGACCCTATTCCCGAACGAGGTCATCGACCAAAAGCCCTTGGAAGGCGTGGCGTAGACCCCGCCCGTGGTGCGGCTGGCGTCGGTCAAGGTCCGTGTGCCGAGCGGCATCTGGTAGAGCTTCTGCCGGTCCCCGGCATAGTGATGGACGATGTCGACCTGATCCTTGACGCTGTAACTGCCCTGGCACCGCTCCGTCAGCGTGTTGTCGCTGTACGGGGTGAATGTCGGCATCGGCCCATAAGACTTGCCGGTCAGCGGCACGCAATTGCGCATCAGCGGAGAGCCGGCATTGGCAAAGTCGGGCTGATCCGGCAGCCACTCCGGCCATGGCAGTGCGGGCATCAGCCAAGCCTCGCTTGCAATTCCGATATCTGTGCCGATAAGTCTTTTACGGCATTCACCAGAGCGAACAGCAACGCGGTACAGTCAAGCACCTTTACATCAACCGGCGCGGCGTCGTCGGCCCGCAGAAATGCCTCGCGGGTTGACACCATTTCCGGCATCACCGGCTCGACCTCGTCAGCCACCAAGCCGACAAAGGTCTTGCCGTCATCCGGCGTCCCCGCCAAACCGTTGAACTCGAACTGGACCGGGCGCAATTGCAATACCGCGGCGAGCGCATCATCCGGTCGGTAATCGACCACGTTGCGCTTTAGCCGCGCGTCCGAATTGTCGGTCCACACACCGCCGCCAGGCTTCGACGCGCCACCCGTGGCCCATAGCTGGTTAGGCGACACACCCGTATTGACGATAATATTGCGGCTCCCGTCGCCAACATAAAAATTGTTGTCAGACGACAGCATAACAGCTTGATGTAACGTGCCGCCCGTGTCCTTGCAGCGCAGAGCATTATTGTTCTGCAAATCTATGGGCGAGGTTAGCGTGACGGTCCCGTTGCTGAAAAGATTGATCGAGTTGTTACCGTCGCCGACATAAATCTGATTGTTGCTGCCCATCCAGGCGAGGTTCCGGGCGGTGCCGCCTGTCTCCTTGCCTCTGAATGCGGCGACGTTATTTGGCATGTCGATGGCGCCGGTCATCGAGCCGCCGGCCGTCGGCAGATACGGCCCGCCGGTTACATAACCGCTCGGGTTGCTCGCGGGATACGCGCCGAGGTTGGTTAAAGCCGCCCCGGCCGTCGTAGCGTTGGTGCCGCCATTGGCTATCGCCACCGGCACGGTCAGGGACATCGTGCCGGCGCCCGTGATCGGGCTCGGGCTCGCGGTCAGGCCGGTGCCGGCCGCGAGATTGGTTACCGCGCCGGCTACCGCGAGGATCGTTGTCTGAATGTGCGAAGCGTGCGTCGTGCCCTCAAAGAAGCAGGTCACCGTGACCGTGCCACCACCGCCGGTAATCCGCTGCGCCGAAATCTTGTTTACGATGCGGTCTGTCGAACCGAGGGTGCCGGCACTCGATACGCTCGTCACCCACTCCTGCAGAGCCACAGCCTGGTCGGTGAATTGCGGCGAATACTCGTCACGCACCAGCGTCTCGACCCCCGCCGCGCTGCGCACATAGACCTGAAGATGCAGCCGGGCGGTGCCCGAATTAACCATCGCATAAATGCGCCGGTAAGCCGTGCCGGCGGGATAGTCGACCGCTCCGGGAACACCGGCATCGGTGGCGAATTCCTCCACCGGGAAATCGACATTGACACCCGTGCAGGCGACGGCAACGGTCGACTCGATATTCGGCGACGGCGACAGCAGCAGCTTTTTATAGCCGGAGATATCGGAATTGGTGGTTGCGTCGTAATAAAGGATGCGCCCGGCGCTGATCCCCGGTTGCCCCTGCGGCCCAGTCGGCCCCGCCGGTCCTGCCGGCAGTGTTCCGACGATGGCGATCCATTTCGTACCGTCCCACTGCCACTGGTCATAGACCGTGCCGACGGACGGCGAAGAGGGGAAATCCAAAGGCATCCGATTATCCCGTATTGACCGCAACAGCCGTCTGCCAGACCGAGGTGACCGGCGGCGACAGTAGCAAGACCTCGCGCGCCACGCCCGACAGCGTCAGCGCGGTCGGAGTAGTCGTCAGCACCTCACGCACCACGCCGGCAAGGGTCGCCGCGGCGTTCGTGGTAAACAGGGCCTCGCGAGCAGTACCGGCGTTGTTGATGGCGGTAGCGAGGGGATCCCAGCGCGAAAAGCCGCCCGGAACTGTGAAGGAAAAAGCGGATGCACCGAAGTTAATAGTAGCTTGCTGGGTAGTGCCCTGAAACGACGCTACGGCAAAGGCGTTATTAGTCGGGAACAAAGCCGATATGTTTATACCTCCGGTATTTGTTGAGGGGTCGGCGGTGCCGGAGTTGTTCCAATTATCGCTGTCGCGCCGCACCCAAATCCGGGAGTTAACCAGATCAACCGCGAAACAAATACTTCTAGTGCCGACTTGGCCAACACTGAGGCTCTGAC
>DATLVV010000149.1:0-2585 GCA_035577165.1 Steroidobacteraceae bacterium
GCACTCCCAGCCACAGCACTGCGTGTTCTATCGGGTCGAGTTCGGGCGGGGGAATCTCACACAGCCGCGCGAGTCGGGAATCCAAGGTCTCGCGGTTCGCCGCGATCGCCTTGAGCAGGGTTCGAAAATAATCCAGATCCACGCGATCCGCTTCCGGGTCGGCCGCGAACTGCTTTTGCGTATCCGACCACGATCGCGGATTGAGCTGCATCTGATAGAGCGCCTGCAGCGCCAAGCGCCGCGCGAGACTGCGGGCCCGATGCCCCGCGGCCGGCTGCGCGGGCGCGTGCTTGACCGCGGCGCGCTTGGCCGGGGCGCGTTTGACCGCAACTCGCTTGGCGGGACTGCGTTTGCGCGTACCCACGGTGGTGCGCTTGCCGGCCACCTCTTAGGGGTCCAGCCGACGCAGAAGATTGGCCATTTCTATGGCCACTAGGGCGGCATCGGCTCCTTTGTTTCCGGCCTTGCCGCCGGCGCGGTCCACGGCCTGCTCCACCGTGTCGGTCGTCAGCACGCCGAACGCGATGGGCACGCCGGTTTCCAGTGCAATGCGCGCAATGCCGCCGGCACATTCGCCCGCCACATAGTCGAAATGCGGCGTCTGACCGCGGATCACGGCACCCAGCGCGATCAGCGCCTCGTAGCGGCGCGACAGCGCCAATTTGCGCGCCACGATGGGAATGTCGAACGCGCCCGGAACGCGCACGATCTCGATCTGCTTCTCGCTTACTCCGTGACGCTTGAGCGCATCGAGCGCGCCGCGCAGCAATGGCTCCACCACGAAGTCATTGAAACGCGCGGCGATGAGCGCAAAGCGCAGATCACGCGCCAGCAGTTCCCCCTCGAGGGTCTTCGGCTGATCATTGGGCACTGGACATCACCTCGCAACAGTTGGCGCGAAGTATAACCTCGGAGCACTCATTCGCCGCCATCGACATAACTGGTTACTTCGAGATCGAAGGCGGCGAGGCCCTGCAGCTGCTTCGGGGCGCTCAGCACGCGCATACGCTTCAGACCGAGATCCTTGAGGATCTGCGCGCCGATGCCATAGGTTCGGATCACCGGCGCACCGTGATGGCGCGTGCTGGCGGTCTTGGCATCCAAAAGCCGCACGCTGTCCATGAAATGCCGCGGCGATTCCTCCGGCCGCAGGATGACGACCACCCCCGAGGGTTCGCTGGCGACCCGGCGCATTGCCGCGTGCAGCGGCCAGCCGAGCCGCTCATTGCGAACGCCGACCACGTCGCGCAGCGTATCGTTGATATGCACGCGCACCAGGGCAGGCGGTTCGGAATTCAAATCGCCCTTGACCAAGGCGATGTGCACGGTCCTGTTGACGTGATCCTCGTAGCAGGACAGTTTGAATGTGCCGTACTCGGTCTCGACGGTGTCCTCGTAGATTCGCTCCACCGAACGCTCGTTCTTCAAGCGATAGCGGATGAGATCCGCGATGGTGCCGATCTTCAAGCCGTGCGTTTTCGCAAACAGCTCGAGATCGGGCCGCCGCGCCATGGTGCCGTCGTCGTTCAAGATTTCGACGATCATGGCCGCGGGCGAGAATCCGGCCAATCGCGCCAGATCGCAACCGGCCTCGGTGTGGCCGGCACGGGTCAACACGCCGCCGGGCTGTGCCATCAGCGGAAATACGTGGCCCGGTTGGCGCAAATCCTCCGGCCTGGCGGTTGCGCTGACCGCCGTCTTGACCGTATGCGCGCGGTCATGCGCGGAAATTCCCGTGGTGACTCCCTCGGCGGCCTCGATCGACAACGTGAAATTCGTGCGATGGCTGCTGTCGGTGTCGCTCACCATCAGCGGCAAACGCAGCTGGCGGCAACGCTCGCGCGTCAGCGTGAGGCAGATGAGCCCGCGGCCGTAGCGCGCCATGAAGTTCACGTCCTGGGCGCCGACACAGTCCGCCGCCATGATCAGATCGCCTTCATTCTCGCGATCCTCGTCATCCATGATCACCGCCATTTTCCCCTGGCGGAGGTCCTCGAGTATCTCGTCGATGGTGTTAAACGTGGGCATGGATCGTCTTACTCTTCGGTTTTTGACATGAGCCGCTCGAGGTAGCGTGCGAATAGGTTTATCGGAGACATAACATCTTGTTTATTAAGAAAATAAGTGAACATACTTGTCTCGGATAAATCATTGGTGCCGTCAGAACAGTCCAGCTAGCCGTCGGATTCCCCTTGCAGTCCGCGCACCATTGTAGCGTGCCTTGCGGGTATCGTCGGACGTTGCCACAGGAGTAACCGGGTTGCGGTCTGTAGCGCTGCCGAAGCTACCGCGGATTGGAGCGTGCGGCTGAGGCGAGCATGGTCGCCGATCGCTGTCCGATGGAGCACATATGTTAACTCCATTGTTCCGCCGTTTTGAGTGTTTCATCGAGACAGCAGCGGTCGGAAAATGCAAAATGATCTCGGGCGCTTATTCCGAGACCTGACGTGCGAATGCCTCATCTCTCTGTGCTTCTGCTGGAAAGCACTCCGCTGGCCTACCACGTGGCCGCGTCGCTCGTTCAGGCACCGGATGTGGAAGTTCACTGTCTGTCGGATGAGAAGTCGTTTGCTCGTCTCTCGCGG
>DATLVV010000150.1:0-11930 GCA_035577165.1 Steroidobacteraceae bacterium
CCGCTGCTGCGTCCAGCCGCAGTGCTGGAGAATGTTCCAGGGCTCATAGTCACCCAGCATTCCGGCGAGGGCAAGGCCAATCAATACTTCCTGCGCGCGTTCAATTTGGATCACGGCACGGATCTCGCTCTTGAAGTCGACGACATGCCGGTCAACTTGCCGACTCACGCCCATGGCCAGGGTTATTCCGATCTAAATTTTCTGATCCCGCAATTGGCCGCTGATCTCCACTACAAGAAAGGCCCCTACTACGCCGATGAAGGGGATTTCGCCACCGTTGGCACGGCACGAATCGGCCTCGTCGATGAGGTGCCGGCCTCGGCATCGTTGGAGTACGGGGAGGACGGCTATCGCCGAGTGCTCGCGATGGGATCAACGGCGCTCGGCGGCGGCGCCTTGTTGGGTGCGGGCGAGGTTTACCACAACGACGGTCCTTTCGAGGTACCGGACGATTACAGCCGCCTCAACGGAGTTTTGCGCTACCACCATGGCGATGATCGAAACTTCTACACCCTGACCGCGATGGCCTACTCCGGCCAATGGAACGCCACCGATCAAGTGCCCGAGCGCGCCGTCGCCGACGGCGTCATCGGTCGATTCGGCACTCTCGACCCCACCGACGGCGGCGAGTCGAGCCGCGCGAGCCTGTCGTTCAGCCGCGTGAAGCGCACCGATACCGACCTGGTGCAAATTTCGGCGTATGTCATTCGCTACAAGCTGGATCTCTGGTCCAATTTTACCTACTACCTCAAGGATCCCATCAACGGCGATCAGATACTGCAGCACGATGATCGCGTGGTGTATGGCATCAAAGGATCCAAAACCTGGCACGGCACGCTATGGGGTCATCCTATGTCCAACGTCATCGGCGTTCAGGCTCGAGTCGATGACATTCGGGACGTCGGGATCTTTTCCACCCACCGGCGCCGGATCCTTGGCACGACCCAGAACGCCGCTGTCACGGAATCGAACGGTGCGATCTACGTGGAAAACAGCGTTCAATGGACTGAATATCTGCACACCAGCCTGGGCGTGCGCGAGGATCGGTTCGTTTTCGACGTCAAGGATAAGATGTTGAACAGCGACGGTGGTTGCAGCATCGTCAGCGACCCGGAGGGGTGCGTGACCGGCGACAAACGCGCATCCATATTCAGTCCGAAAGTTGGAATCGCGCTCGGCCCTTGGGCCACGACAACGTTTTTCATCAACGCCGGCGCCGGCTATCACAGCAACGATGCCCGCGGCGTGACCCGCAGCGGCCAAAATCCAGACGTCAGTCCCGTGACACCATTGACGCGCGCGACCAGCGCCGAAGCGGGTCTGTCCACTCACATCATTCCGAATTGGGAATCATCACTCGATGTTTTCGCGCTGAAACTAAAATCCGAGCTGGTGTTCGATGGCGACGCCGGCGCAACCGTTCCCAGCGGCGCAAGCACCCGCACCGGGGTCGAGTGGGGCAACACCTATCACTTCAACAGTTGGCTGGCAGCGGAATTAAACGCAGCCGTTACCAAGTCTCGGTTTGACGGCGACGCAGCACCAGACGATCTCGGCTGCGCCGATGCAGCCCCGAGCCATCCCTGCGCCGCCTCCATCAGCATTGTCGGCCGCTATATCCCGAACAGCCCCAGCAGCGTCATCGATGCCGGCCTCACGGCGCGGCATCCCTCCGGCTGGTTTGGGTCACTGCGTGCGCGTCACTTTGGCGAATCACCCTTGGTCGAGGACAACAGTGCGCGGTCGCCCGCGTATACGACGATAGATGCACAGGGGGGGTTCGAGTCTTCAAAGGGTTGGCAGGTCGCGGTCGACGCGTTCAACCTCGCCAATGTGAAGTGGAACGACATCGAGTACTACTATGTCTCCCGGCTGCGCAACGAGGCCGCGCCGCACGCCGACCATGTCGTGCATCCCGGCGTGCCACGCACCTTCCGTGCGCGGATCCAATATCAATTTTAGCGGGGAACTGAATTGCGCTATTCTTGCGCGCCACCCCAGTGCGTGACCTCGATGCTTGGTATACAGCATTTGATATTCAGCATGCCCACCGCGGCGAGCGGTAACTCAAAAAAATCTTATAACTGTCCACTTTTTTTGCGAATGGCTTCTCCACGCGGTAGTCTCAGCCGCACCTCCCAGGTGCAAAAATAATGGGCCTATCGCGCCCTCAGTCTGAATCGAACCGCGCACAACCACGATCACATAACCAATCCAAAAAGGGGTTAATCATGGAAGCCAACCTGTTTCAAAAAAGAATGCTGATTCGAACGGCCACCGTTGTCCTCTCGCTCGCCGGCATCGCCGGCACGGCCTACGCGAAGGACGAAGGTGACCGGTGCTCGAGTCTTCCCGGACACTGGGCGCTCAAGATGGCGCTCGACTCGGCCACCAGTGCCGAAACGAGCGGCTTGAACAATCAAATGTGGGCCACCATCGTGGATCGCGACGGCGTGGTCTGTGCGGTGGCTTTTTCAGGCGTGAATCGCGGCGCGCAATGGCCGGGCAGCCGCGTCATCTCGGCACAGAAGGCCAACACCGCGAATGCCTTCAGTTTGGATGCATCGTCGAACAGCGGTGGCTCCGGACAACCCGCCGGCTTGGCCTTGTCGACTGCCAATTTATATTCGGCGGTGCAGCCCGGCGGCAGCCTCTACGGTCTGCAGGCCAGCAACCCTGTCGATGTATTGGTCGCCTACGAAGGACCGTCGTCGCGTTACGGCACTGGCGGCGATCCGATGGTGGGTCAAAAAATCGGCGGGGTAAACGTATTCGGAGGCGGCCTGGCGCTCTACGGCAGGGGAAAAACCATCGTCGGCGCCGTGGGAGTCAGCGGCGACACTTCCTGCGCGGACCATTTCATCGCCTGGCGGGTCAGAAATGCCTTGGGCCTGGATCACCTACTGGGTGTCGGCGGCGTCTCGGGTGATGCAACTCGTCCCGACAACATCATTTTTGATATTACCGCCAACCCGTCTGGCGGCACCGGAAACAGCGCCGGTGGGTTTGGTCACCCCACCTGCATCAATACCGGCAATCCGGGTACTTTGCCGGTCGTCATCCAATGAACCGGTGACAAATGGCCACGTCCTGCCCCGGCCTTGTGCCGGGGCTTTTTAAGGACCCGGACTGCCTTCCTTGATCGCTTTCTTCAACATCTGCCGGAACTCGGCAGTGTCCTGGTGGCCGTGTACTTTCACCGCGTGTTGCACGGCAATTTCCATCAGTTCCTTTTCGCTGTCGGCGGATATTGCGACCGTGCACTTGCTCTCGGACGGCATTTCCCTGCAATCGACATATTTTCTGGCCATGATTGTCCCCCTGCGTGCGACCCCCAGACGTTTAGAACGCGCTCCGGCTATCTTTCTCCTGATTCTACCTTCTAGTAAGTTAATAGCAAGCAATCGTGAACGGATTGCTCGGGCGCGGGGTGCAAACACGAAGGCCGTCTCGCGCCATGCGGGAGACGGCTCGAAAGACTCGTGAAGTTCAGAATTTATAGCCGAATTGCAAACCCAGCACCCTCGGCCTGGTGATGGTCTCCGCCGGAACGAACTGCGTGCTCGAGGTGAATACGCTCTTGATCACATTGGTCAGGTTTTGGGCGTACAGCTCCGCCGTCCACGCATCCTTCGCAATCCCGACCGATGCGTCGAACTGAGAGATCGCGGGATTTTCAAACCGCAGCTGCGTCGTGCTTACCTGGCCATTCGAGGAGAGCGGCGGGTTGCTGCCGGACTGGGTGAAGGAATGGCCGGTGTGCGTGGCGCCGGCTTGCACGAAACTATGGTAGGAATCCACCGTCCACTCGTACCGCAACCGCACATTGAACTGCAGCGGCGGACAATTGGCCGCAGGACTGCCGGGCGGGCCGTAGGGATTCTGGACGCTGAGGATCGGCTGCCCGTAATCAGCTTTGCTGGCAGGATCGTTCAGCAGATCGGGATTGTTGGCGATCAGGTAGGGAGAGTTGGTCTGTTTGCTGGTGTTCCAAGCCGCACCTCCCTGCACCGTCAGGCCCTGCGTGATCACCGCGATAAACGTGGTCTCGATACCGCGGACCCGGTAATCCGGTCCATTCGTGCCGAAGCCGACATTGCCGAGCACCCCCGGGTCAAAAAAATTGACCTGCACGTTTTTCCAGTCTTCCTGATAAATGGCCCCGTTCCACTGGAGGTGGCGATCGAAGAATTCGGTTTTCCAGCCGATCTCGTTGTTGGTCAAATTGTCGGAGGTGAACGACTGCGGGGAGCAGTACAGCGGGATACCCTGGGCATTCTGGATGTAACAGGCGAAATTCCGGTTGAACGCACCGGGGCGGAAACCCTGGGACCAGGTGTAGTAGACCAACGCGTCCGGCGTGACATGCCAGGTGAGATTGGCCCGGCTCTTGAATCCCTTGTAGTGCGTGTGAAGGTTTTCGGCATCGATGTTGGTGGCGTAGTTCAAGCAGGGCGCCAGGCCCGCCTCGTAGCAGTAGAAGCTGCCGGTCACTGCGCCAACTTCGGTATTGTCAAAATTGTAATAGCGGGTGCCCGCGGTCACGGTCAGCACCTTGGGAATGAGGTCGAAGTCCAGCGACGTGAACAGCGCGGTCTGTTTGTAGCCGCGATGGACGTCGTTGAAAAACGCCACATTGTCATTGCGCGTTGCGGGATTGGAGACGGTCGCACCCGGAGCCGGGCCAACATTGGTCAAACATCCGGCCGTCACAGTCTCGGTGCACGGCGGCAGGGTCTTGTACTGCCACTCCAGCTGATCTTCAATCTTGAGCTCCTCCCAAAAGGCACCGAAGATGCCGCGCAGGCGCCAGTCATCCGGCGTGCTGAGTCGAATTTCATGGCTTTGGTGGGAGTTATGCTCTTTCTCGGTCCACACGGCGCTCGGCGAATAGCACTTCGACCCGAGGCCGTTCGCCGGCTCGGCGCCATGGCACTGGTAGTAATCCGCATACACGCCGCGCGCATAGTTGGTGTAGTCCTGAATCTGGCTGATATTGCGCGTGAGATACGCTCCGGTGTACACCGCCTTGAGATCGCCGATCCGCCCGTTGACAGTCCAAGCGGTATTGCTGAATTTATCCTTGTTGAAGGAATTGTTGAACAGCGTGACCGACTGCTTGGGCAACGGCTCGCCGTCGGAGCCGTTCGGCATCTGGTAGAACACGCCTTGCGCGTTCATATCCTGGTAGCTCTGAGTGATCAGGACATTCCAGTCCGAATTGATGTCCCACAGCGCGGACGCGCGCAGTCCTTGGTAGGTGACCGGATTGATCGCCCGAGCCGCAATGGCGTTGTTGTTGATCGCGACGCTGTCGGGCGGCACGCAGAATCCGCCGTTGGGCCGGCCGTCCGGACATTGACCGTTGACCGCCGGATAATTCGCATAGCCAATGCCGAGGTCGGTGTTCTTGCGGGTGAAGGTGGCCGGCACATTGTTGATGTAGCCGCCCCGCCGATCATTGTAGATGACGGCGCGGACCGCGAGCGTATCCGCGATCAGCGGCAGATTGATGACCGCGGTTAGATCGGTATTGGGGTCACCGCCCGCCGTGATGCCGTAACCGGCGGACACGCTGCCTTCGGTGACGTTCATCTTCGGCTTGTTCGTGATGTAGCGGATCACTCCGGCTTGGGCGCCGGCGCCGAACAAGGTTCCCTGCGGCCCCTCGAGGACCTCGATGCGTTCCAGGTCAGCGGCATAGACATCCAGGTTGCGGCCCGGCAATTGTCCGGATTGATCGTCCAGATAGATGGCGACGTTGGGAAACCCGGTGATCGAACCGCCGGATTGGGTACCGTTGCTCCCGGCACTGAGTCCGCGCATGAAGATTTCCGCTTGACCGGGACCGACGGTGGGCGCCGTCACATTGGGGAGATACTTGATGAAATCATTGAATGTGGAGACATTCAGTTGCGTCAAAGTTTCGGCCGTGAGCGCCTGAATCGCGATCGGCACGTTTTGAATATTTTCAGTGCGGCGCTGAGCCGTGACCGTGATTTCTTGGATCTGGTCGCTGGCCGAACTCGTGTCTGTATTCGCCGCAACGGCATGACCGAACGTGCCGCTGCCGAGAACAGCGGCGATCGCGTAGGACAACTTCGAGTGTGAATGCATGGTGTATCCCGTTCTACTTGTTGGAACCAATTGACACACTCCCCCGTGAACCTAGGTGGCGGTGTTTCTAAGCCGGTTCTATTGTTCCCTGTCCGCTCTTGACCCGCCGATCATCCCATCGGCAGAAGTACTTGTTATCATAGATTTAACTGCTATGGAAGAATATTGCGCGGCAGGCAACGATGTGCCACCGCCCCGGCGGCGCGTCCAGCACGCGGATACCGGACCGATGCGCGCGTGGTCCGCTACTTCAACGATTGGCTGGAGTTGATGCGCCTCAAGTTCTCGGCCGCCCGCCAGAAGTCCTTGCTTGCCTGCCGCAATTGCACCTTGTGTTGATCCGTCACGTCGACGGCACCGTCTCTCGTCTCCTGGACGAGCCGCAGCACCCGGCCCGACTCGATGGCGGCCAACTGTTCATCTATCTCGCGCTTGCGCATCTCGAAATACTCGACGATGTTCATGGTTCGATGGCCCCTTGATGCCCGCTGGGAACTGCGGCGATTGTATCTCCATGCACAAAAGGTGTCGGTAAAACCGCACATGCCTCTGCATGGCAGAGGGCGCCTATACTCGGCACATGACGCCACGGTGCGAGGAGGCGCCAAGGGCATGAGAGAACCGACCATCAGATTTCCGGTTACCTGCCCGGAGTGCGGGACGGAAAAGCTCACTGAATTTCCCGCAGCCGAAGTGGCGGACGCCTTGCAGAGGCGGGCCAGCATCTGCTTGGTGGCGACCTGTCACGATAGGATTTGGGATGCGTCCGAGGTGGAACTCGAGCAAATCAGTGAGTACCTAGGGGCGACGTTGACGGAGGTGCACCGGCGCTGAGGGCTGGCGGGTAGCGCAACGTCGCATCGCTTGACGCAGGTATATCCTGCGACGTAGCCTAAATGCGAAATGTTTTTCGCTATACGAAAATAACCAAGAGCACACATCCATGGCCAACATCCTCGTGGTCTACTACAGCAGCTACGGTCACATTGAGATCATGGATCGGGCCCAGGCAGAGGGGGCCGCGCGGGTGGCCGGCACCCAGGTTACGGTCAAGCGGGTACCCGAGCTCACGCCGCGCGATGTTGCGGCAGCCGCCGGATTCAAGCTCGATCAACCGGCGCCGATCGCGGAACCTTCCGAACTCGCCAACTACGACGCCATCCTGTTCGGCACTCCGACGCGCTTTGGCAACATGGCTTCGCAAATGCGCAATTTCTTGGACCAAACCGGCCCGCTGTGGGCGACCAATGCGTTGGTCGGCAAGGTCGGAAGTGTTTTCTCGAGCACTGCGAGTCAACATGGCGGCCAGGAAACGACCATCACCTCGTTTCATAGCACCTTGCTTCATCACGGCATGATCATCGTCGGATTGCCCTACAGTTGTGAGGGCATTACCACCATGCGCGAGGTCACCGGCGGCACGCCGTATGGCGCTAGCTGCGTCACCGGTTCCGGCAGCGAAACCCGCATGCCGAGCAATCTGGAACTCAACATGTGCCGCTTTCAGGGCGAACACGTGGCCCGCATCGCCAGCCGCCTGGTGGCAGGCGCCGCGAAGTCGTAGTTCATGAAACTGCTCCCCACCACCATCGTCGGCAGCTACCCCCAGCCTGAGTGGCTCATTGACCGCGCCAAGCTGGCGGGCCGCTTTCCGCCCCGCGTGCGTGCCCGGGAGTTGTGGCGCATCGCGCCGGAATTTCTTCAGGAGGCGCAGGACGACGCCACGATCATGGCGATCAAGGCGCAGGAAAACGCGGGCATCGACATCGTCACGGACGGCGAGATGCGGCGCGAAAGTTATTCGAACCGATTTGCGACAGCGCTCGACGGGGTCGATATAGATAATCCCGGCAGTGCGCTCGATCGCAGCGGCCATCCGAATCCGGTGCCCAGGGTCGTCGGCAAGATCCGGCGGCGGCATGCCGTGGAAGTCGATGATGTTCTGTTCCTGCGCCGCCACACGGACCGGCAAATAAAAATTTCAGTGCCGGGTCCCTTCACCATGGCTCAGCAGGCTCAAATTGATCATTACGGCGGCAGCCGCGAACTGGCTTCCATGGATTACGCGCTCGCGGTCAACGAGGAAATTCGCGATCTGTTCAAGGCGGGCGCGGACGTCGTGCAAATCGACGAGCCGTACATGCAAGCGCGTCCCGACGAGGCGCGCGCTTGGGGTCAAAAGGCACTGAATATCGCGCTCGAGGGTATTGGCGGGGTGACGGCGGTGCACATTTGCTTCGGCTATGCCGCGATCATTCACACCCGCCCCAGCGGCTACTCATTCCTCCCGGAGCTGCAGAACTGCACCTGCCGCCAGATCTCGATCGAGACTGCGCAATCGAACCTCGATTGCTCGGTGCTCACCGGGCTCGCCGGAAAAACCATCATGCTCGGCGTGATCGATCTTTCCGACATGCAGGTGGAAACCCCCTCCACCGTGGCCGCCCGCATTCGCCGCGCGCTGCCTTTCACCAAGGCCGAGAACATCGTCGTCTGCACCGATTGCGGAATGAAGTATCTGCCGCGGGATGTGGCCTTCGGAAAAATGCAGGCCATGGTCGCAGGAGCCGACATCGTTCGGCGGGAGCTGAGCGGCGCCTAGCGAATCGAGGCCCTAGTGCGCCAGGGCGTCCGGAATCTTGCTGTACACGGCATCACGGAACGCCTTGTGCAGCGGCACCTTGCCGAACGGCTTGTACTGGGTAAACAGCACGGCCGTGATTTTATTTCTTGGGTCGACCCAAAAGAGCGTATCCGCCGCACCATCCCAGAAGAATTCGCCGACGGCGCCGGAGGCTTCCTGCGCATTCACGGGCGGCCGAATACGCACCGCAAAATCGATGCCGAATCCCACCTCACCCTTGCTCGGCAGCCACGACTTGTCGGTCACTTCCGCGGGCATTGCGTCGGTCGCCATGAGCCGGATCGTGTCGGGCTTCAAGATCCGCGCCCCGTCGAGTGAGCCGCCGTTTTGCAACATACGCGCGAAGCGCATGTAGTCATCGAGCGTCGACACCAGCCCCCAGCTGCCCGGTTTCAGCGGCCAATCGCGGCTGTTGAATTCAAGGGCTTCCTTGTCCGGGATGCGCGACAGCGAGCCGTCTTCGTGCCACTCATACACGGCCGCGATCCGCGAATGATCCTGCGCCCGCAACGTGTAGCGCGTGTTCTTCATGGCCAGCGGCTTGAATATTTTTTGTTGCAAATATTGTTCGAAAGGCATGCCGGAAAGACGCTCGACAAGGAGCGCCTGCACATCGACCGACGGCCCATACAGCCAGCGGGATCCCGGTTGAAACAGCAGGGGCAGCGAGCCGAGCACCTGGGCCTCTGTTGCGAGCGGGTGGTTGATGTTGGCCGGATCGGCGGCGCGATAGGTCTCGCCGACCGGCGAGTGATCGGCGTCCCCCCAAAAGCCGGCGGTGTGGCGCGTGAGATCGCGGATGGTCACCGGCCGCCGCGGCGCCTCATACATGGCCTTTCCCTGCGCATCCGTTCCGGCGTAGACCTTGAGATGGGCGAATTCCGGCGCATATTTGGCGAGCGGATCGTCGAGCTGAAATTTTCCGGCTTCGTACAACGACATCAGGGCGACGCCGGTGATCGGCTTGGTCATCGAAAAAATCTGCACGAGGGTGTCGCGGGTCATGGGTTTGCCGGCCTCGCGGTCAGCCTGGCCGAAAGCGCCATAGTACGCCTCGTGGCCATCCTGGTAGACCAAGGCGGAGATGCCGACCAAGGCCTTGGATTCGATGAAGCCGCGCAAGGCGCGGTCGATTTTGGCTTTGTCGACGGCGGCTGCGCCGAGCGCCGGCTGCCACCCGAGTGCGGCCGCAAATACGGCGCCCACCCACATTGCTCGCGTGCTGTTGTTTTTCATGCGCCCCACCCTACCGCGGCTTGATCTTTGTGGCCAGTCGCCACACACTTTCGCGCTGGGTCTGGAGCCGTGCATATGCGCTCGCGTCGCCAATTCATCATGCAGGCCGCGGCCATCGCCGCGTCGCCCTTCATCAGCACCCGCGTGACCCGCGCGCTGGCTGCCGCCGCCAAGCCCAAACTCGGATTCGTGCTGTGCGGACTCGGCAGCTTGAGCACCTATCAATTGGCTCCGGCCCTGCAGAAAACCGCCAACTGCCGTCTGGCGGGGATCATTACCGGCACGCCCGCGAAGGCCGTCAAATGGCGCGCCGAGTACGGCATTCCGGAGAAGAACATCTATGACTACGAGACCATGCATCGTATCGCCGACAATTCGGATATCGATGTGGTCTATGTGGTCACTCCCAACGCCCTGCATTTGGACAACGCGCTGGTTGCGGCACACGCCGGCAAGCATGTTTTTTGCGAAAAGCCGATGGAGATTTCCGTCGAACGCTGCCGGCAAATGATCGATGCCGTCAAGGCCGCGGGCCGCGTCCTCGGCATCGGTTACCGCTGCCGATTCGAACCGCATCACCTGGAATGCATGCGCATCGCCCGTGAAAGGGAGTTCGGCGCGCCCAAAATCATCGATGCGCATTTCGGCAGCTACATGGGCCCGTCGGTCTGGCGCCTGAAGCGCGCGTTGGCGGGCGGCGGGCCTCTGATGGACGTGGGCATCTATGCGCTGCAGGCCACCCGCTATCTGACGGGCGAGGAACCCACGTGGATTTCGGCCACGACGACCCAGGGCGACCCGGCGCGATTCTCGGAAGTCGAGGAGTCGGTGGTCTGGGATTGCAAATTTCCCGGCGGCGCCGTCAGTCATTGCGGTAGCAGCTACAACACCGCCGGCATCGGTTACTTCCGCGTGATTGCCGAACGCGGGTGGTTCGCTCTGGAGCCGGCCTTCAACTACGACGGTATTCGAGGCGTGCGCAGCGACGGCAAGCCGATCGATCGGCCGGCGACGGACCAGTTCGCGGTGGAGATGGATGACTTCGCCCGCTGCATCATGGACGGAAAAGCCACGCGTGTTCCGGGCGAAGAAGGCCTGCGCGACGTGCGCCTCATGATGGCCATTTACGAATCGGCGCGAAGCGGGCGGCCGATCGACTTGAAGGCTTAGGAGCCTGCCTCAACGGGCTCCTAGGGGATCGCGATTTCGAAGGGACCTGCGGGCAGTCCGGACTGATCGTAGAGATTGCAAACCGGGGCGTCGCCCCAGCAGAAGCGCACCCGGGTCGGCTCGGCTCCGCGGCCCGCAGCGAGCCCCACCCGATGATCCGATTGCAGTTCGGCGTCGACGAAGCGGCAGGACGCCTGGGTTCTACCGCACAGTTCGAATCCGATCGGCTGGTTGGCGCTGTAGGTGACCAATCTGCCGTCGACATCCGCGAACTCAACCGCGATGCCATTCGGTGCGCGGCGTGCCGCCACCGGTCTGGGACCGGAGGGCGAAATTGCCTCGCCGTAGATCAAATGGCGCGCGGCTCGTGCGAGCCTGCGGCCGATTTCCTGCTTGTTGGGCGGATGGAGCTCGGAGCGGTCGCCGACGTCGATGGTCACCACCAATGCAGCGCGCGGATCATTGGCCACGGCGCGGCGCTGTGCTTCGCGCAAGCTGGCCCAATCAGAGGCGGCCGGCGCCGCCCCAGGCGCGCCGAAATTCGGCAGCTCGACCACGAGAAAGGGCAGTTCGGCGCCGAATCCCCGCCGCCAATCGCTCATGAGTCCGGCCAGCAGCTTTTGATACCGCCCGGCACTGCCGGCGTTGGATTCACCCTGATACCACAGCACGCCGCGCAAGCCGTACGGTTCGATCGGCGCAATCATGGCATTGTGCAGGCTCGTGAGACCGCCGACGGATTCCCAGGGCGCGCGCGGCGGGT
>DATLVV010000151.1:0-2950 GCA_035577165.1 Steroidobacteraceae bacterium
CTCAGACGTCGCGGCGCGGTGGTCGGGGCACAAATCCGCGCGACCGGCATCGACTGGGCTGGTGTCAGGAAGGCCGCTGTACGTGAATGATCTGATCAATCGCTCCGATGCATTCGTCGCTGCCTGGCTGCCCGGCACCGAAGGCAAGGGCATTGCGGATGTGCTGTTCGCCGATGCGCACGGAGACGCCAAGTACGATTTTCGCGGCACCTTGCCATTCGCGTGGCCGCGGTCACCCTGCCAGGACTCCATTGCAGGAAATGCAAGGCCGCTGTTCGAGCGCGGCTACGGTCTTCGATACACGCACTCCCCGCATCTCGCGGAACTCGAAACGCCGCAGGCCGGCGCGGCCTGCGCGCCCGCGGCGGGGCCGTCTGCGCCGTGGTGAATCGCTGGCATGGCCGCGCAAGCTGTCTATTCCTGCTAGCGGTTGCAGCGCTGGTGCGTGCGGATCCTTCGCTGACACCGCGCGTGACTATCGTGCCCCGCCCGGTGGCGGCAGAATTCTCGACGGGCACCTTCCTGCTCAGCCCGCAGACGCGCATCCTGGGAGTCGATCGGGAATCGCGCCGCATCGCCGGTTTGTTCAACGACTATCTGCGAGCGCAGCACGGGCTGCAGCTCCGCACCGACACGAAGCCGCCACCGCATGTCAACTTCATCTCATTCGGTCCGCCCGATAGCGGCAACCTGCCCGCAGAAGGCTACCGCCTCGCCATAGGACCGGACAGCATCCGCATCAGCGGGCGCGGCGCCGGTCTGTACTACGGGATGCAGACGCTGACGCAATTGTTGCCCGCGCATCAGCAGTCGGCGATGGAGCTGCCCAATCTGGACATCACCGACTATCCCCGGTTCGGCTATCGCGGCCTGTTGCTCGATGTCGGCCGGCACTACTTTGCGGTCAGCTACCTTAAGAAGCTGCTCGACCTCGCCGCTCAATACAAGATCAACCGGTTTCACTGGCATCTCACCGACAACGAAGGCTGGCGGATCCAGATCAACAAGTACCCGCGGCTGACTGCCGATGCTGGGTATTACACCCAAGAGCAGGTCCGGGAAATCGTGGCCTACGCGCAGGGGCGCTTTATTACTGTGATTCCCGAGATTGAGATGCCCGGCCACTCGGGAGCCGCGGTGGCGGCATACCCATACCTTGCCTGTACGCACGGCGATGCTGACGTCCTGTGCCCCACGGAGGAAACCTTCAGCTTCGTGCGGAACGTGCTCCGCGAGGTGGCTGCGCTGTTTCCGGGCCCCTACATTCACATTGGCGGTGATGAGGTGGACAAGAAGGGCTGGAGAAACAGCCCTGAGGCGCAGGCCATCATGAAGCAGAAGGGCTTGCAGGACGAGGACCAGTTGCAGAGCTACTTCGTAACTCGCGTCGGCGAATTCCTGACGACCCGGGGCAAACGGATGATCGGCTGGGACGAGATCATGGAAGGCGGCCTCGCCGCAAATGCCGTCGTGATGTCATGGCGCGGCGAAGGCGGGGGCATCGAGGCGGCGCGACAAGGGCACCAAGTAATCATGGCGCCCACCGACTACTGCTACTTCGATTACAACCAGGGCGATCCCAGCCGCGAGCCGGCGAATATCGGCGGCTTCGTTCCGCTCGCGAAGGTCTACGGTTATGACCCGATCCCGAAGCAATTGCCGCAAGATAGGCGGCAATATGTGCTCGGAGCACAAGCCAATGTGTGGACGGAATACATCAGTACGCCCGACTACCTCGAGTACATGTTGTTCCCGCGATTGCTGGCGTTTTCCGAGGCGGTCTGGTCGCCTTGGGTGGGCAGGGACTACGAGGATTTTCGGCGGCGCCTGCCGTATCAACTAGATCGCCTGGACCATCTGGAAGTCCGCTACCGTATTCCAGAGCCCGACGGATTGAAGGATTTCTACACCACCACGGACGATCACGCGAGCGTCGAACTCCACAGTGTCGTGCCGGCGAGTTTCATCCACTACACGCTCGATGGGAACGAGCCGAGCCCGGCTTCGCCTCGTTATCAGAGGCCGCTGCAGATTGCGCTGCCAGCCAACCAGAAGGTGGACTTGAAGCTCATCGTCGTTGCGCCCGGGGACAGGTACAGTGTGGTCTATGGCGCGACGTTGCTGCGGCGCCCGTTTGTGGAGGCGATCGGCGACGCTCGCCGGCAGCCCGGGCTGGAGTACTCGCTGGTCGATGGGAATCTCACGAGCGCGCGCGGCCTCGGGCGCCGCCCTCCGGCGTTGAGAGGCGTGACGGATTCGCTTGACCTGCAACAGTTCAAGCGATCGTCCGACTACGGGATCAGCTTCGACGGTTTCCTGAACGTTCCCGCCGACAGCTACTACCGGTTCGCGGTGGAATCGGACGACGGCTCGGTGCTTCAGATCGACAATGAAGTCGTCGTCGACAACGACGGCAACCATGCCAGCCGGATTGTCACCGGCCACATTCCGCTGCGCCATGGCCTGCACAGGTTCAAGCTGGGATATTTCCAGGCAGAAGGTGGGGCGACGCTGCGGGTCAGTTGGGCGGCCTCCGAAGGCGAGTTGCAACTGCTGACCGGCGCTTTCCTGTTCCACTAACTGCTGCGCCCTACCAGGACCAGAAAGTCTCGCCTTTGACATACGGGATGCAGCCCTTGTACCTGCCCGGAATGGGACGATAGCGCGCAACCCGGGTCGCACCGGGTTCGGACGTGAAAAAGCCGAACAGCGTCAGCTGCTTCATCAGCGTGAAATAATGCGGTGAATTCTCGCCGGGCTTAGCATCGGCCTGTCGCGCGTGCTCTTTTGCCTGCCGGTCAATTTGCGTCAGCAGCGAAATTTTCGCCACTGCATTCGCCTGCCGGAATCCCTTGCTCTGCAGGACCTGCATTTGCGCGTCGATGTCCGACATTCCGGATTTCAACAGTGCAATGTGCTCCGGTGGATAACAGGCGGCTGAATACCTGGC
>DATLVV010000152.1:0-2105 GCA_035577165.1 Steroidobacteraceae bacterium
GAGGTTCGCGCGTAGTCGCGCCAGACGCCGGCTATCGTGAATCGCTGGAGGCGGCCGGCGAGCGGCACGTCGATCTCGCGTCCCAGTTGGTAACCGTAGAGATCTTGCAGCGCTTCGGATATCCACGCCCGTTCGGAGTGCGGCGCCGGCGGCAGATTGGCGCTTCGTACCAGCGGCAGTTCGAGCGCCGTTTGTGCAGCCGTGGCGCCGCGCGCGATCAGGGTCACGGGCGGGCGGCCGGGGTCGAGCAGCAGCTGCCGGCTACGGCGAAATTCGATGCGCGATACGCCGGCGGCTGTTGCAAGCGCCGCTTGATCGGCTGCGGACCAATACGCAGTGTCGTTGCCGACGGGTTCGCGAAGCTGCAAGTCAGCGGGCAGGAGTTTTTCCAGCCAATGCTCGAAGGACACGCGGAAGGAATAGACCATGATGGCCATTGCCACCATCAGACTAAAACTCACGATGATCGATGCCAGGCTGAGGGTGGAGAGCCCGACGTTTTCGCGCAGCTGTGCCACGGCGGTGTCCAACGCGACGCGATGAGTGCGCGGCGCAAGCCCCAGTCCTTTCACGGTCAGGGTCGGCACGAGCAGCACCGCACCCAACAACAGCAAGGCGATCGCGGCATACCCAAACAGCGGCAGGCCCGCCACGGCAGGCAGCCGCGAAAGCACCGCACCCCCACCCAATAGGGCGACGCCGAGGTATGCGCTGGATCGAGCCGCCACCGCATAGTCGCCGTCGCCGCCTTTCAATGCGGGCGCCGGCGCTTGGCGTGCCGCGGCCCGGGCCGGCAGCCATGCTCCGATGCTCGTCACCACGGTACCCATGGCAATGAAGGCGAGCAGCGGCGCGGGCGCCGCGCGCAGCGATGCGCCGATTGCATGTAATTGACCGTTGCCGAGATCCCCGGTCAAAAACTGCAACACGAGGGCGGCAAATCCGGCGCCCACCAACACGCCGAGAATCGAACCCGCCGCCCCGAGGGCGGCCCCCTCGCCGATCAGCGCCCGCTGCAACTGTCCCCGTGTCACGCCGAGCGCGCGCAGCAGCGCGAACGAGCGTTTACGGCGCAATACCGACAGAGATTGCGTCGAAAACACCAGGAACGCGCCGGTCCACATCGCGACCAGCGCCAGCATGTTCAGATTGACGCGATACGCCCGGGTGACGGTGATGGCCCGATCGCGCTCGACCTCCGGCGCTATTGCGTGCACGCCGACCGGTAGAGTCCGTTCCAAGCCGCGGCGAAAGAGGTCGACGTCGACGCCCGGGCGCAGGCGCACATCGATGCGATTGAGCCGGCCGATTCGGCCGAAGGTCCACTGCGCCGAGGCGATGTCCATCAATCCGAGTTCCTGGGAATACGTCGCTGAGGAAAGGACACCA
Organism: Steroidobacteraceae bacterium; assembly: GCA_035577165.1. Taxonomy (GTDB): domain Bacteria; phylum Pseudomonadota; class Gammaproteobacteria; order Steroidobacterales; family Steroidobacteraceae; genus Bog-1198. The sequence continues at coordinate 1,390 of DATLVV010000152.1, forward strand.
AGCACGTGCAGAGATCTGGGTGCGCTGCCGACGATGACCGGCAGTTCCTCGCCCCGCTGCAGATTGAGCTCTTGCGCGGCGCTGCTGCTCAAATAGATCCCGTTGCTTTGAAACAGTGCAAACAGACCGTCGCCGATATCGCCGATGAGCGTGGGTTGCAGCGTGGCTGCGCGGAACGGGTCGATACCGAGGACTTTGAGCGTATCCCGCCGACCGGGTACCGCCACCTCCAGTTCCAGCACGGGGCTCGCCGTGCTCACCGCCTCATCGCCGGCCAAGCGGGTGAACAGGGTTTCTTGAAAACCCTCGCGCGGACCTCGCACCACGATGTCCGCCTCACCCACCAGCCGTTTGGTGGCCAGGTTGAATTCATTGAGAGCGGCGTTGTTGACGAGGTACACCGCCGCGCCGAGCGCAACTCCCAGCGCGATGGCCAGCACCGTGACCGACAACCGCGCCGGCGATTCACGCAGCTGCGACAGCAGCAGCAGGCGCCAAACGGCGAACGGACTCCGTGATTCGTGCCGCGCGTTCATCCGCCCGGCGCCAGTGGCCGCAAGCCCTCGGCATCGAGCACCAGAATCCGATCGGCGGTTTCCGCTGCGGCGCGCGAATGAGTGATCAGAATGCCGGCGCCGGCATTGGCCTTAACCTGCGCGCGCAACAGCGCCAGAGTCTGGGCTGCGCTGCGTGGGTCGAGATTTCCCGTCGGTTCG
>DATLVV010000153.1:0-3627 GCA_035577165.1 Steroidobacteraceae bacterium
CCCTGCACACGACCAGCGCCACCAAGACCATCGATCGCATCATCGACGCACTGCCCACCGAGGAGCGCGAACAGACCAAGAGCTTCCTCTCGCAGAGTCTGATCGCCGTGATCACCCAGGTGCTCATCAAGAGCCCCGATCAGCGCGCGCGGCGCGCCGTTTGCGAGATCATGGTGCTCACCAAGGCGATCGGCAAGCTCATCATGACCGACCAGTCGCACCAGATTCCCAGCCAATTGCAAATGGGCAAGGAATACGGCATGCAACTGTTGGATCAGGCATTGCTCGCGGCCATCAATGCCAAGGAAGTCGATCCCGAGCATGCCTATACCTATGCGTCCGACAAGCGCCAGTTCCAGCGCTTTGTGACCGACATGACGGGCGTGCCGGCGCCTGCGCCCGACCCCGCACCTGCGAGCCCTTAGAGAGTCCCGTGCCCGCCATCGACAGCTATCTGACTCAAGTCCTGCAATGCAACGGCTCCGACCTGCATTTTTTGGCGGGCGATCCGCCGCGCGTCCGGCAATACGGCGAGCTGAAACCGTTGGCCGCCGAGCCCCTCGCCGCCGAATTGGTCAAGACCATACTGTACGAAATCATGCCGAAGCTGTCGGTTGAGCGGTTCGAGACCAAGGACGGCACGGACTTTGCCTACAGCATCCCGGGGGTTGCCCGATTCCGCGTCAACGTGATGCGGCAGCTGAACGGCATGGGCGCCGTATTTCGCGCGATTCCTTCGAAGGCACGCACCGCCGCGGAGCTCAATCTGCCGGAACCGGTGATGAATCTGTGCAAGATCAACAGCGGTCTGATCTTGGTCACGGGCAAGACGGGCTCCGGCAAGTCCACGACCCTGGCGGCCATGATCGACGACATCAATACCCGCGAAAAAGGCCACATCCTCACCATCGAAGATCCGATCGAATTCGTGCATTTGCGCAAGAATTGCCTGATCAGCCAGCGCGAGATCGGAGTGCACGCCACGTCGTTTTCATCGGCCCTGCTATCGGCGTTGCGCGAAGATCCCGACGTCATTCTGGTGGGCGAGCTTCGTGATCTCGAAACCATGAGCATTGCGGTGACGGCCGCGGAGATGGGCATTCTGGTGATGGGCACCTTGCACACCAACGGCGCCGCCGCCACGGTCGATCGCCTGGTGAACGCATTTCCCGCCGACAAGCAGCCCCACGTCCGCACCATGCTCTCGACCAGCCTGCGCGGCGTCGTGTCGCAGCAGCTCATCCAAAAGACCGACAAGCAGGGCCGCGTCGCGGCCCTCGAGATTCTCATCAATACGCCGGCGGTCGCCAATTTGATCCGGCAAGGCAAGATGGACCAGCTCGAGAACGCGATGCAAAGCGGCGCTGCCACCGGGATGCGGTTGATGGATACCGCCATTCAAGGGCTGCTCGATTCACGGCAAATCAGCGGCAAAGAAGCCTTCAAGAAGGCGATCAACAAGTCGCGGTTCGAGCAATTCCGCGAAGCCTCGTAGCCGCCGCCGCGGCGGGCATCACGGCCGGAGCGGCCTGCGCGCCGTACATGATCGCGCCTGCGAAAACCTGCCGCGCGCTGTAAACTGGCGGGATGACCCGCAAACTCTTCGTCACCACCGCGCTGCCCTACGCCAACGGCCCGTTCCACATCGGGCACATCATGGAATACATCCAGGCCGATATCTGGGTGCGCTTCCAGCGGATGCTCGGAAATGTCGTGCATTTCGTCTGTGCGGACGACGCGCACGGCGCGCCGATCATGCTCAAGGCCGAAGCCGAGAGCATCTCGCCGCAGGAGCTGGTTGCGCGCATCACCGCAGACCGACCCCAATACCTGCAAGGCTTTCATATCGGCTTCGATCATTGGTATTCGACGGATTCGCCGGAGAACGTGGCGCTGTCCCAGGACATTTACCGCCGGCTAAAAGCCGTGGGGCTCATCTACGTCAAGGCGGTCGAACAGTTCTACGATCCGGTAAAAGCCATGTTCCTGGCGGATCGCTACATCAAGGGCGAATGCCCCAACTGCCACGCGAAAGGCCAGTACGCCGACGCATGCGAAGTCTGCAGCATCGTCAATTCGCCCACCGACCTGATCGAGCCCTATTCGACGCTGTCGGGCGCGAAGCCGCTCCTGAAGACGTCCGACCACTTTTTTTTCAGGCTGTCGGATCCCAAATGCGTGCAATTCCTGAGCGGATGGCTCGACACGCCGGAGCGCCTGCAGCCGCAAGTGGTCAACAAGGCGCGCGAGTGGCTTTCAGGCCGTGGCGACGAAGCGCTCGACGACTGGGACATTTCCCGCGACGCCCCCTACTTCGGCATTCCGATCCCCGACGCTCCGGGCAAATATTTCTATGTGTGGCTGGACGCCCCCATCGGCTATCTCGCGTCGCTGCAGAACTACTTCGACACCGGCAAGGCGCGCGCGCGCGGCGAACATCGAAGCTTCGCGCAATTTCTCGCGGCTGCCGACACCGAGCAGGTGCATTTCATAGGCAAGGACATCATCTACTTCCACACGCTGTTCTGGCCTGCAATGCTGAAATTCGCCGGATCTCCCTACAAAGTACCCGATCACGTCTACGCGCACGGCTTCATCACGGTGTCCGGCGAGAAGATGTCCAAGTCCCGCGGCACCGGCATCAGCCCGCTGCGATATCTCTCGATCGGGATGAATCCGGAGTGGCTGCGCTACTACATCAGCGCCAAGTTGAATTCGAGCGTCGAGGATCTGGATTTCAATCCGGACGACTTTGTCGCGCGGGTGAACAGCGATCTGATCGGCAAATACGTCAACATCGCGAGCCGGGCCGCAACCTTCATCATGAAGCATTTTGGCGGAGCGCTCGAGTACGGCGGCGATGCAACGCTGATCGCGCGCGAAGCGCGTGACATTTCGCTCCGGGTGGCCGGACACTACGAAACGCGCGAGTTCGGCAAGGCGATGCGCGAGATCATGGCCCATGCGGATCGGATCAATCACGATTTCGATGCGCGCCAGCCGTGGATTCTCGCCAAGGATGCGGCGAGGCGCGCGGAGCTCCAGGACGTTTGCTCACGGGCACTGCAGGGGTTCAGGCTGCTGAGCGTGCTCATCGCGCCCGTACTGCCGCAACTCGCGGAGCGCGTCGCGCGCGAGCTGTTCGGGCTTGACCGGCCCTTCGCGTGGAGCGACGCCGACGTCGTGCCCGCGCGCATCAACCCATACCAGCACCTGATGGCCCGGGTCGATCCGAAGCAGCTCGACGCGCTGTTCGAGACGGACAACGAAGCGGCGCCCGCCTCGGCGCAGGCGGAGGCCGCCGCGGCAGCGGCGCGCATCGCTTCGCCGCCGGCGGTCGCGTCCGATGCCGCGACGCTCGCGAATGCGGCGGCCGTCGAGGGCAACTTGCTTTCCATCGACGATTTCTTGCGCGTCGACCTGCGCGTGGCGAAAGTTCTGAACGCCGAGCTGGTCGCGGGCGCCGACAAGCTCCTGAAGCTCGCACTCGACGTCGGCGAGCTCGGAACTCGCAGCGTTTTCGCCGGCATCCGCGCGGCGTATCAGCCCGAGTCGCTGGTGGGCCGGCTCATCGTGGTCGTCGCAAACTTGGAGCCGCGCAAGATGCGATTCGGCACTTCGGAGGGC
>DATLVV010000154.1:0-3160 GCA_035577165.1 Steroidobacteraceae bacterium
CACCAGACCGAAGGTCAGCGCAAGTGCCCGCACAAACGTCAACTTATGCAATGGCATACCCCCCGGCGAATCGCGCACGGCTCTGCGTCCGTCCAATAGACCTATCATCGTTCCGCACGCTACTGTCAAACTGGGCCCCTGGTAATAGGACTTTGGTCCAAAGGCACGCCACCACGGATTGGCAGGCAATGCTGGCAACCCCAAAAAAAGCGGAGTAGCGTTCAAGTGATGTCGCCGAGATCCCGATCCCGCCCGCAGGTGAAACCGCGGCCCTCAATACGGCAACGGCCGGCCGCCAGATCGGATACCGCGCTCACTCAAAGGCTGCGCTTCGAATCCTTCCTGCTCGAGCTGTCGGCCGCCTTTGCCACGGTGCCGGTCGGGGGTCTGGCGCATCAGATCGAGGAATGGCTCGGCAGGCTCGCCGAGTTCATCGATGTCGATCGCAGCAGCCTATGGGAGCTCGACCCGGCCGACGGGCAGATACGCCTGCTCTACTTCTACTCGACGCCTGGCACGCCGGCACCGTCGATTGACGCCGCGGCCGGCGAAATGTCATGGCTCACCGGCCAGTACCTCCGCGGAAATGTACTTTCCTGGCCGCGAGTTCCCCGCGACATTCCGCCAGAGGCGATCGGCGAGCGCGCCTGGGCGCGCCGCGTGTCCGCAAAATCGGTGCTGTGCATCCCAATGAGCGCCGGACCGGTCGTACGCTCGATCGTGTTTACCTGCCTGCGACACTACCGCCCCTGGCCGGCCCCCCTCATCAGGAGATTGCGGCTGGTGGGTGAGATCTTCAGCAGCGCCGTCACCCGCCAGCGGGCGGAAGCCGCGCTCCAGTCCAGCGAGTCGCGCCATCGCGCCATCCTCAAAGCGCTGCCGGATTTGACCTTCATATTTGGCCCCGAGGGCACCTATCTCGATTACAGCGGCGACAGCTCGCAGCTGCTGGTGCCCGCTGAGGAATTTCTGGGCCGGCGCATCGAGGAAGTGTTGCCCGCGGACCTGGCCGCCCGATTGCGGGCTGCGTTCGCGCGAGTGTCCGTCACCGGGGAAGTGGTGGAGATGGAGTACGAGTTGCCCATCGGCGGCCAGCCGCGCACCTACGAGGCGCGAATGGTGCGACGTGAGGACGGCGCCATTGTCAGTGTGGTCCGTGACGTGACCGAACGCCTGCGGGCCACCCGGCAATTGCGCGAGAGCGAGGAGCGGTTCCGCGGTGCGTTCGCGCATTCGGCCATCGGTGTTGCGCTCATGTCCCCCGAGGGGCGATGGCTGCAGGTAAACGCCGCATTGTGCGCCATGCTGGGGTATTCCGAGGCTGAATTGCTGGCGACGACCTTCCAGGCCCTGACCGTTCCGGAGGATCTCGAGGTCAACCTCGACTGCCTCCGCCGTGCACTCGCCGGCGAGATCGACCATTACGAGCTGCAGAAGCGCTACATTCACAAGGACGGGCGGACGATCTCTGTATTGCTCACCGTTTCGCTGGTACGTGATCCCTTCCATCGCCCGCTGCACTTCGTCTCCCAGCTGCTGGACATCAGCGAGCGCACCCAAGCTCAACAGGAACTTGAACGATTACGACTGGAGCTGACGCATTCCGGGCGGGTGACGCTCATGGGAAAGCTCACCGCCTCGCTGGCTCACGAGCTCATGCAGCCCATCGCGGCGGCGGTCGGTAACGCCGAGGCGGGTCAACAATTGTTGGCGACGGAAGGCGCAGACCCGAACGAGGCTCGGGCGATTCTGGCGGACATCGTCGAGAACTGCCTGCGCGCGGCCAACATCGTCAGCGGCGTCCGCAGTCTGCTGAGGAAGGAGCCAAAACCCCGCCGCAGCGTGGATCTCAATCGCCTCGTGACCGAGGTCGCTGAGATGATGCACAGCGAGCTCATCGTGCGTCAGGTACGGCTGGTGATGCGTCTGGACACCACCCTTCCCGAGATCTCGGGCCACCCCGTCGAATTGCAGCAGGTGATCATGAATCTGATCCTGAACGGCGCGGAGGCACTGAGCCCCACTCCGCCGCTCGAGCGCGAGCTCTTGATCGCCACGGCTCGCCACTCGCACGGAATCGAACTCACGGTGCGCGACCGCGGAATCGGCGCCGATCCCAGGCACCTGCGGTCCATGTTCGAGCCGTTCTTCACGACCAAGCCCGAAGGAATCGGAATGGGGCTGGCGATTTGCGCGGACATCGTGCACGCGCATCGCGGCCGTCTCTCGGCGGAGAACAATGCGGACGGGGGCGTGACCATGCGGTGTCTGCTGCCGCTGTCCCCCGGCGGCGCATGAGCGTCACTCGTGCTTGTGTGCGCTCTCGCTCAGGGCACGGATGTGCATTTTGAGGTTGAAGCTCATCTCACTGAAGGATTGCGGCATCTTGAGGTCGAGTACCTGGCGTTCGAGCTCCTGCATCCGGGCCAGCATCTGCGCGCGCTCCTCAGGATCCTTGCTTCGGCGCAGGGTTCGCTCGATCAACCGCAGCTCGCCGTAGAGGCGGAAAATGCGCCGCTGCATCTGCCAGCGGTAGATCCTCGGCAGCAAGGACCAGAGCGGATACAGAATACCCACGATGGGCAGTACGATGACCAGCAGCCGCTGCAGCAGCTCAGCGAGCCAGAAGGGTAGCGTCCGCTGCAAGATGGAGGGCCCCACCTTGTACACGTGGAGCGCTTCGTCGCTCATCGGCAGGTCTATTTTTTCGGGCGCCGGGAATTCATTGTCATGTTGGAAAATACCGGGCCCTGCATGCACTTCCAGGGCAGCACGCACCAGCAGGTACTGCAGGGCGGCATGCAGATCGCGCCGCACGGCGAGGCTCGCCTTGGATGCAATCAGTGGGACATCGGCCGGGGGGCGATTTAGCCCTAGGTCGGCCACACCCTGGGGCAGCATGAGTTTGCTGAACTTGGGAGCGAGCGCCACATAGGCGTCGGCACGCTTGAGGCCCATGAGCTCGATCCCCGGCGCATGCAGCAGCATCTGCACCGCCGTCGAGTTCCATCCCGCGAGCATCATGGCCACGTCGATCTTCCCCGCGATCAATTGACGCGCCGCTTCCTCCGGCGCGTAGCTCCTGAGTTGCACGTTGGCATCCATTTTATTGAGCGCGAGCAGCTGGAGAGCCAACGGATGCGTCGCGCTTCCTGGCTCG
>DATLVV010000155.1:0-5377 GCA_035577165.1 Steroidobacteraceae bacterium
CGCCGATCTTCTGTGGTGCGAGACGTCCAAGCCCGACATGGCCGAGGCGCGGCGCTTCGCCGCCGCCATTCACGGCAAATTCCCGGGCAAATTGCTCGCCTACAACTGCTCGCCCTCATTCAACTGGCAGGCCAAGCTCGATGCCGCGGCCATGAAGCGCTGGCGCGAAGATCTCGCGGCTCTGGGCTACCGGTTTCAATTCATCACGCTCGCCGGCTGGCACGCCTTGAATCTGTCGATGTTCGAACTGGCGGCCGCCTATCGCGCGGACGGCATGTTCGGCTATTCGCAATTGCAGCAGCGGGAATTCAGCCAGGAAAGTTCGGGCTATCGAGCGACCAAGCACCAGGCCTTCGTCGGTACCGGCTATTTCGATGCGGTCCAGACGGCCATCAGCGCCGGAGGGCATTCCACCGGAGCAATGGCCGGCAGCACCGAGGCCGAGCAATTCACGGCCGCCGTGAAACCGGGGCCGCAGCGCGCCAGGAGCGCATGAACGCCGCCGCAACGTCGCCGGCAGCCGCCGCGACCCGAGAACTCGGCGCGAAGGATCACGCCGCGTTGATCGCGGAGCATTTTCGGCAGTACAACGAGGAATTCGGCCGGATTACGCGGCGCGCGGCGCTGAATTTCCTCGCCGAGGATTGGGCAACTGCGCAGCTCGATGCGGTCGCGCGCATCGAGCTGTATGAGCTGCGCGTGGCGCGGGGCGTGGCGGCGATTGCGAGCCAGCTGCAATTGCAACGCACCGATGTGGCCCTGTGGACCGAGATCAAGCGCGCGTACGAAATCATCGTCGCGCGGCGCCCCGACAGTGATTTCTACCGCACTTTTTTCAATTCGATCACACGCGATCTGTTCGGCACCGTCGGTGTCAATCCGGAAGTCGAGTTTTGCGCCACCAACGTGGGCCGCGCTTCCGGCGCGGTACCGATCCGCGTCTACCGGGTGGGCGGTTCGCTGCCGACGGCCGTGCGCGAGGTGCTCACCGATCTACCCTTCGGCGCCGCCATTCATGATCCTGAAGCGGCAGTGCATCGCATCAGTGCCGAAATAGGGCGCTATTTTCAGACCGGCCGGCTGAGCGGCCAGCCCGAGTCGATCGAGTTGATCGAGCCGGTCTTCTACCGCGGCGCGCACGCCTTCGTCGTCGGCCGCCTGATCGGCGACGGCTCGATCACGCCGTTGGTTTTAGCCTTCACCAACTCATCCCTTGGAGTGCAGGTCGATTCGGTCATGCTGTCTCGCGCGGACGTAGGTTCGTTGTTCGGCTATGCGCGATCCTACTTCCATGTGGATCTGCCGGTGGTCAGTGCGGCGATCACGCTGCTGCGCTCGTTCATGCCGCGCAAGTCCATCGATGAGCTATACACCGTGTTGGGCCGCGCCAAACAGGGCAAAACCGAGCGCTATTTCGCGCTGCAACGCCACTTGGACAAGTCCATCGACAGCTTCGTGCACGCCCCCGGCGATCGCGGCCTGGTGATGCTGGTATTCACCCTGCCCTCGCATGATCTGGTTTTCAAAGTGATCCGCGACCGTTTCGGCGCGCCCAAGACCAACACGCGCGAAGACGTGATCGATCGCTACCAATTCGTGTTCCGCCACGACCGCGCCGGCCGCCTGGTCGATGCGCAAGAATTTAGACGGCTGCGGCTGCCGCGGGCGCGCTTCATGCCCGACCTGCTCGATGAGCTCCTGAACGAGGCCGGCGAAAGCTGCCGGATTGAGGGCGACGATTTGATCGTCGAGCACTGCTACATCGAGCGACGCCTGCGGCCGCTCAATCTATTTCTGCGAGAGTCCGATCCCGCCGCCGCCGAGTCGGCCATCATCGACTACGGCAATGCCCTGCGTGATTTGGCGGCCAGCAATGTGTTTCCCGGCGACCTGCTCCTGAAGAATTTCGGGGTGACCAGCCACGGCCGCGTGATTTTCTATGACTACGATGAAATCTGCATGGTAACCGACTGCGTATTCCGCGACCTGCCGCAACCGAGCTGCGAGGAAGAGGAGACCAGCGCGGAACCCTGGTTCCACTGTGGCCCGCGCGATGTCTTTCCCGAGCAGTGGCTGCCCTTTCTCTCCATACCGCCGGCCGTGTGCGGCGTATTCACGCAGCACCATGCCGAGCTGCTGACGGCGGCCTGGTGGCGTTCCCTGTCCTCGCGGCTATCCTCGCATTGAGCTGATACGGGCCCCGGCGCCGAGGCCCCTACATGGACCGGTTGCCGTCTTGCCCTATCCTCTCTAGGGGGATAGGATACACAGAAATGGAACATTTCTGATGCATAAGTTTCCCGAGATATCTGCCCGGTTGAAGCGCGCTCATGGACACCTCGCGGCGGTGATCGACATGCTGGAGTCCGGCCGTCCGTGCCTGGACCTGGCGCAGCAGCTGCATGCCGTAGAGAAAGCCGTCGGCAATGCCAAGAAAGAACTCATCAAAGACCATATTCACCACTGCATGGATGAAGCCTCCGAATCCCTGCCGCGAGAGTTTCGAGAATTGATCAAAGAGTTTCAGGGCGTCACCAAGTACTTGTAATGAACTATGTGAGCCGCAGCGGGTTGCATCGGCTATGGTTGTCAGCGTGGGTCTTGTCGACGGCCCCGCCCGCAGCTGCAATTCCAGCTGAAGAGCAGAATTTCGCGGTCCACGGGCAATTCACCTATGTCGAGCAGCAGACTTCGGAATTCAACGCGCCCTACTCCGGTCCCAACAGCCTATCGCCGGATCGCGGCGCCGAGACCACGGATGCCACTCTGTACCTGGGAGCGCGGCTGTGGTCCGGTGCGGAGGGTTGGATCAATGGCGAGATCGACCAGGGTTTCGGACTCGACAATACCCTCGGTGTGGCGGGATTTCCCAGCGGCGAGGCTTACAAGGTCGGCAAGAATCAGCCGTACTTGCGCATGCCACGGCTGTTCATACGGCAGACTTTGAATCTGGACGATACCCGCCGGACAATCGAGGCGTCGGCAAATCAACTGGGCGGGGCGCGCAGCGCCGATCGCCTGGTGATCACCGTCGGCAAATTCAGCATCGGCGACGTTTTCGACACCAATCAATATGCCCATGATCCGCGCATCGATTTTCTGAATTGGACCGCCATCGACGCCGGAACTTTCGACTACGCGGCGGATGCCTGGGGCTACACCGTTGGGGCCGCGATCGAGTGGTATCGTGGCGCATGGACGTTGCGCGGCGGCCTGTTCGATATGTCCGATGTGCCGAACAGCGCGCATCTGGACCCGGGATTTCACGAATTCCAATCCATCGTCGAAGTGGAACGGCGGCATGCGATGGGCTCGCTGCCCGGTCGGTTGGCGCTCACGATCTACCAAAGCCACGCGCGCATGGGACTGCTCGACGACGCGGTTCAGCTCGCCGAGAGCACGGGAAGCGCGGTGGATATTGCAGCCGTGCGCAGCTACCGCACTCGCGCGGGTGCAAGTCTCAACCTGGAACAGCAAATAGCGCCGGATCTCGGCCTGTTTGCACGGCTGGGAAAAGCGGCCGGCGACGTAGAGGCGTATGAGTTCACGGATATCGACAGGACGGTGTCGATCGGACTTTCCCTTCAAGGGAATCGCTGGCATCGCCCCGACGACACCCTGGGTCTGGCCGCGATCGACAATGCCATTTCCGCATCGCGCGAGCGCTACTTGAATGCGGGCGGGCTCGGTATTCTCGTCGGTGACGGGCGGCTCCCGCATCCGGGTCCCGAACAGATAGTCGAAACCTACTATTCGCTCGCAATGCTGCATTTTGCGCATCTCAGTTTCGACTATCAATGGATCAATCACCCTGCCTACAACCGGGACCGCGGTCCGGTTTCAGTCGTTGCGGTGCGGCTGCACGCGCAATTTTAATACTGGCATCGCGGCGGAATGATGGCGCATAGTAGCCACGATGAAATCAACGCTGCTCCTCGGCGGAATTCTCTCATTGGCACTCTGCTCGATCGCGGTAAGCGACCGCGCGGGCGGCGCCACATTGAGTTCGCTGTCCAATGAAGATGCATCTGCCGGCCTGAAAAAGGCCCTCGATCAAGGCATTGACTCGGCGGTGGCCAAGCTTGGCGTGACCGATGGATTTTTGAAGAATCCGAAAGTGAAAATAGATCTGCCGCCGAAACTCACGAAGGCCGAAAGCATGATGCGCATGCTGGGTGTGGGTGATCAGTTGGACCAGCTGGTTGTTTCGATGAACCGCGCCGCCGAGGCCGCAGTGCCGGAGGGCAAGGATGTGCTGAAGCAGGCGCTGAAGCAAATGAGCCTGGCGGATGCCAAACGCATTCTCACGGGAGGCGATGATGCGGCAACGCAGTATTTCAAACAAGCCACGTATGCGCCGCTGAAGGCGAAGTTCGAACCCATCATTTCCCGCACCACCGACAAGGTGAAGCTGGGCGAAACCTACGACCAGCTGGCGAAAAAAGCGGTTGCCTTCGGTGTTCTCAAGCCCGAGGACGCGACGCTGGAATCCTATGTAACCGACAAGACGCTCGATGGTCTGTTCCAGATGATGGCGGAGGAAGAGCGCGCCATTCGCAAGGATCCGCTGGGCCAGGCCAGTACTTTGCTCAAAAAAGTGTTCGGAGCAATTCACTAGACCAATAACAATTCACTAGACTAATAAAAGGAGATTGCCGTGGCATTAGGTGCTGAATTCAAAGAATTTGCGATGAAAGGCAATGTGGTCGATCTGGCGGTCGGTGTAATCATCGGTGCGGCTTTCGGCAAGATAGTATCTTCGCTGGTGGGCGACATTTTCATGCCGACGATCGGCAAAGTCATCGGCGGAGTGAATTTCTCGGATTTCGCCATCAACCTGGGCAAGGATCCGACCGGCAAGGACGTGCTGATCAAGTACGGGGCCTTTCTGCAAACTACTTTTGATTTTGTCATCATCGCCCTGGTACTGTTCCTGGTGATCAAGGGCATCAACAGACTCAAGAGGCCGGCCCCTGCGGCTTCCGCTGAGCCTGCTCCGCCGCCCAAATCCGAAGTCCTTCTCGAGGAAATTCGCGACTTGCTCGCGAAGCGCGCTTGAGAAGTTGAAACTGCCTGGGCAGGGCGAAAGCCGCATACGGCTTCGCCCGCCCGGTCTATTCGTCGTCGATGGAGCATCATGGTACGTCGTATTGCAATGGCCGTTCTGGTTCTCCTGCCCGCGATCAATGCCTGGGCCGACGACCCTGCCCCGCCGCCGCCGATGGGAGTGTGGATCGGCAAGGGTCAGTTCGGATTCCTGAGTTCGCACGGCAATAGCGACTCGGAATCGATCAACGGCAATCTCGACATGAGCCGCTATGACGGCGCATGGAAAAATTCGGTTTACATCGGCGGGCTGTACGTCAAGAGCAACGGG
>DATLVV010000156.1:0-5525 GCA_035577165.1 Steroidobacteraceae bacterium
CAACGTCGATCTGGCCGCCCGCCTGGTACACCTCGAATATCAGGCGGCCACGCATCGCGACAAGGTGCGCAAATTTCTGATCCGCTACCAGGATCGGATTCTGTACGGCAGCGATGATGCCTATGGACCCGATGATTCCGATCCCAAGGCGGCGGCGGCGGTGCATGCGGACTGGACGGCGGACTGGCAATTTCTGGCCACCTCCGAGGTGCAGCATTCGCCCGACTTCGAGCACTCCTTTGCGGGAATGCACCTGCCTCGCGAGGTGATCGACAAGATCTATAGACGCAATGCCGAGTCCCTGTTCAAGGGCGCGTGGGCTCAGTGACTCGCCGGCGTCAGCGTCGTCATCATGCTGGTCACCAGCGTGTCGATGGCCGGCCCGGGATTCTTGAGCGCATCGGAGGAGACGCGGCCCTCGGCCGTGGCCGTCCACGCCAACGCCTTCTGTTTGGGATCGACCAGATCGATGGTCAGCGTGCCTTGCTTGTAGTTGTAGGTATCAACGGTGCTCGCACCGTAGCCGTAGCCGCCGTAGTAGCCGGCTCGATAGCCGTAGTAGCCGCCCGCCATGGGCGCCGGGGATGAGACTATTTCCTGCTTGTCCTGAATGTTGGCGTAGAAATTCAGCAGCACATCCGGATTGGTCTCGCTGTACACATAGCCCTTGGATTCCATCACGCGGCGCGTGGCCGATTTCAGATGACCGGTGAACGTCGTCTGGTATCCCGCCTTGTCCGTGGCCAGGGGCGAAAAGTACCCAAAGGTCTTGTAGCTGGCGAAGGTGGCCGTGGGGCTGGTTTCATTGCGGATGTCCGGAGTCGATGCGCACGCGCTGATCAGCAGCGCGCCGATGGCGAGTATCCCGAAGCACATATGTTTTTGAGTGGTTATCATGAAAATCTCCCGAAGAAATAATGCCTTGCGCGCGCCGGCGCGGCTCGTTTCGTAGCCCCCGCATGCTTGAGTATCAAGCCGGGCTTAGATAGGGGACCTAAGTCCAATGGGCAACCCGCCGCACCCCGCTCCACTGCAGCGAGAGGGGTGCGGCTCGTGTCGCGCAAAATCAGTCGTCGTGGTCATGATCTCTTGGAATGGCCTGCAATGAACCGAACAATCCATCCGCCTCATGGTTGGTCCCGGCGGTGAAGTACAGCGTCGCGGGATCCGACGCCAAGGCCGTGCCGAAGGCGATGGACCATAGGCCGTCGACCTTGATGGAATGGCCGGATCGGTCGCGCAGCGAACCGCGGAAGTCGCCCCCCGAATCAAAGGCATTGATCCGGCCGTCGCCGAAGTTGCCGATCAAAATGCGCGAACTGAACCCACCGAAATCGAGGGGCGCGCGCGCGATCCCCCAGGGGGAATTGAGGGAGCCACGTGAGGCAAAGCGGGTGATCAAGTGACCGTCGGTGTCGAATACGTCCACAAATCCTCGTCCCGGTCCCGCCTGATCATCATGCTTTGCAGCATCCTGCAACGCGTACGTCACGAACAGATTGCCGTCGACCAAAGCGATGCCGAACGGTGCATAGCCCGGCGGGATCCTGCGATCCCGGAAAGAACCGGAGAGCTTGGCCGGCTTGAAGGACGAATCGAAGACGTCGACCGTTCCGTCCCTGAAGTTGGTGGCGAACAGAAAAACCCCGCTGGAGTTCGTCGCCAGCGCCAATCCCTTGTAAACGGGGCCGTTTCCGCCTTGCGGATTGTCAACCTCCAATACGGCGTGATGCAGATCGACGGTCGGATTCCAGGCTGAGATGGTGCCGTCCTCGGTGGCGAAAATGAACAGCGCCGCTAGCTGCGGTGCAACGAGAAATTGCTGCCCGTTCGGATTCCACACGATTCCGGTCGGCGCCGCGGTGGTGCCTTTCGGCGAGCCCTTGGGCGGCGGAATCGTCACCGTCAGCGGCACGATGTCCCCGAGCCCACTATAGAGCGTCGAGACCCCGGTGCCGTTGTCGGCGATCCAGAACGGCGAGCCCGGGATCGCCGCAATCCCCCAGGGGTTCTTGAGCTGCGGATCGGTGATGCGTGCGGGCACCGCACCGTTCGAGACCAGGTTGGTTTGCTTGTACGCGAAGTCGTCATGGTCCGCGCGTGCGTCGTCATGGTCTGCGCGTGCGACAGATGACATACAGACGCTCGATACGATCAAAGGCATAAGGAAGCGTTGAATGGGAGTCATGATGGCGGTACCCTCATGGTTGTTTGTCACTCAGGGCATTTTGGCGAGCGGCTTCCGGCGAAGCCGCATGACGTGAGTGCCCACTGAGCGGCGATATGTTTCGTCCGCCGACGGCACCCCCCGCAGTCTCGCGGCGAAATCGCACACAGCGCGGCATATCTGTGTCCTAATGGACTGTTAACCAACTCCACTGCGTATTCGGATGGGACGCCAGCGATGCCAATTCACGGATCCGCGGTCTCACCCTGGGACAATGACGAGATAATCCGCGCCGAGCTGTTCAGCAGCGAGCGCCTCGAGCAGCATGCCGCGAGTCTCGCGACCGCCCAGGGGGTGACGCAGCGGCGCTCGGCACGGCGTTCCCTCGGCGCAAGACTGAAAGAGAACGAGTCCGTTCTGCTTGCAGCCTATCGGGCGATCGGTGCCGCCGTCGGCGAAGGCCGCCCGATCACACCCGCGGCCGAATGGTTGCTGGATAATTATCACCTCGTCGAAGAACAGATCCGCGAGATTCGCCAGGATCTGCCGCCCGGCTTCTATCGGCAATTGCCGAAACTCGCGGACGGGCCGTTCGTCGGCTATCCCCGCGTGTTCGGACTGGCTTGGGCCTACGTCGCCCACAGCGACAGCCGCTTCGATCCCGAGTCGCTGCGCCTGTTCGTCAGTGCCTATCAGCGCGTTCAGCCGCTGACCATCGGGGAGCTTTGGGCGGTCGCCATCACGCTTCGCATCGTACTTGTCGAGAATCTGCGCCGCGCCGCCGCACGTATCGTCAGCGGCCGTGCAGCGCGTCAAGACGCGGACGATGTAGCCGACCGACTGTTGGGTTTGAACGGATATGCGGCAGAACCGGACGCGTTGCTTGTCCACGATGCGATCGGAAACTTTTTGGCTCCAGCCTTTGCCGTCCAGCTGGTGCTGCGCTTGCGCGATCAAGATCCGACCACTACGCCGGCACGGCGGTGGTTGGACGAGCGCCTGAGCTCCCAAGGAACGAGCGCTGACGAGATCGTCCACGAAGAGCATCAGCGCCAGGGCACATCGAACGTGACGGTGCGCAACATCATCACGAGCATGCGGCTGCTCTCGGATGTGGACTGGCCGGAGTTTTTCGAGAGCGTCAGTCTCGTCGACGAACTGTTGCGCTCCGAGAGCGGCTTCGCGGCCATGGATTTCGCCAGTCGCGATCTGTACCGCCGCGCAATTGAGCAACTGGCGCGCCGTTCGAAGCAGTCCGAAATCACGATTGCACGCGCAGCCTTGTCGGCAGGAGGCATGCCGGCCGCGAACGGCAACGCCAACGCCAACCCCAACGGCACGGCGGATCGCCGACTGGATCCGGGGTTCCACCTGATCGGCGCCGGCCGGCGCGCCTTCGAAGCCACCGTCGGCTATCGAACCTCCCTGTGGAGCTATCTGGGCCGGTTGAACACCCGCGAAGCCGGTGATTACATTGCCGCCATCATCCTGATTTCCGGCATGGTCCTGTTCCTGCCCATGGTCGCGTTGTATTCGTGGGGTGTGCACGGGGTCCGCCTTGCACTGTTGGCGCTTCTGGGAGTGGTGCCCTCCGTCGACGCCGCCATTGCGCTCGTGAACCGCGCAGTCACGAGAGGGCTGGGCGCGACGATTCTGCCCGGTCTGGCATTACGCGACGGCATCCCGTCGCATTTGCGCACCATGATCGTGGTGCCCGCACTTCTGACCACCCGCGCGGCCATCGAAGAACACATCGAGCACCTCGAGATCCACCACCTCGCCTCGCCGGACGTCGAGCTGCATTTTGCGCTGCTGTCGGACTGGACCGACGCATCGACCGAGCACACGGCAGAGGACGCCGCGCTGCTCGGCATCGCCGCCCTGGGCATTGCGCGATTGAATACTCTGTATGGACCGGCCCCCGCGGGCGACCGTTTTGTGTTGCTGCATCGGCGGCGGGTATGGAGCAGCGGGCAAAAGCAATGGATGGGATGGGAGCGCAAGCGCGGCAAACTGCACGAATTGAACCAACTGCTGCGCGGTGCGCCGGACACGACTTTCATCGCGGTCGATGGCCGCCCTCCCACCGTTCCGCCCGATATCCGCTACGTCATCACGCTCGATGCGGATACCCGCCTGCCGCGGGATGCGGCGCGGCGCTTGGTCGGCAAAATGGCCCACCCGTTGAACCGGCCGAGGTTCGATGCGGCGACCGGTCACGTCCTCGAGGGTTACGCAGTGCTGCAGCCGCGGGTCGCGCCGTCGCTACCGATGGGGCGCGAAGGCTCTCTCTTTCAACGCGTGTTCTCCAGCGCGAGCGGCATCGATCCGTATGCCGCGGCGGTTTCCGACGTGTATCAGGATCTGTTCGGTCTGGGGTCCTATGCCGGCAAGGGCATCTATGACGTCGACGCCTTCGAGGCAGCGCTGGCCGATCGCGTGCCCGAGGGGACGCTTTTGAGCCACGACCTGTTCGAGGGCACATTTGCCCGAGCCGGGCTCGTTTCGGACATTGAAGTGGTCGAGGAGTTTCCATCACGCTATGACGTGGCTGCCGCGCGTCAACACCGCTGGGCTCGCGGTGACTGGCAACTGTTGCCGTGGATGTTGGGGAGGCCCGATGCTGCGGGTGACAATCGCGGCAGCGGCACACTGCCGCTGATCGCCCTGTGGAAAATGTTGGACAACCTGCGGCGCACCCTGTCGGCGCCGGCCAGCGTCGCCGCTCTTCTGATGGGTTGGTTGCTGCCGCCCAGCGCCGCACTGCTGTGGAGCGTCTTCATCATCGCAACCATTGCAATGCCGGCGCTGCTGCCCGTCTTCGCTGCAATCGCACCGAGCCGTGCCGGCATAACCGTTCGCAGCCATCTGCGCGCGCTGCGCAAGGATGTGTGGCTCGCCGCGACACAAACCGCCTTCCTGGTGACGTTCCTCGCACACCAGGCGACGTTGATGATGGATGCGATCGGCCGGACGCTGTTCCGCCTGCTCGTGACCCAGCGAAATCTACTGCAGTGGGTGACGGCGGCGCAGGCGAAACAGAGCTTCCGCCTCACGCTGCCGGGCGCCTATCGTCGCATGGCGGGCGCCGTTGCGATCGCCGCCGTCGGCGCCCTTCTCATCTCTCATTACCAACCCGGCAACGGCTGGCTGTCGGCGCCTTTTTTGATTCTCTGGGCGCTGTCTCCGGCGGTCGCCGTATGGATCAGCCTTTCACCGCTCGCGGCGGCGGGCCTGCGCGTCTCGGAAGCGGACGCGCGCGCCTTGCGGCTGGTCGCGCGGCGCACCTGGCGATACTTCGAGACCTTCGTGACCGGCGGCGATCAGATGTTGCCGCCGGACAACTTCCAAGAAGACC
>DATLVV010000157.1:0-2953 GCA_035577165.1 Steroidobacteraceae bacterium
ACCCCGCCGGCGCCGCCGCCGCCGAATGTGGTGACGGATCTGAGCACACCGCCGGGCGCCGCGCCGAAGACGATACGCGCGATGCTCGAGGAGCATCGTAAGAATCCGACCTGCAACATGTGCCACGGTGTGATCGAACCCAACGGACTGCCGCTGGAGCGTTTCACCGTCACCGGGCAGTGGCGCGATATCGATTGGCAGGCCAATGCGCCTATCGATTCGAAGGTGACAATGCCGGACGGCTCGGAAGTCGAAGGTCCGGCAGACCTCCGTCGCTCCCTGCTGCTCCGCCCCGGCGGGTTCGTCCAGGCGCTGACGACGAAGCTCATGATGTACGCGCTCGGGCGGGAGATCGACCCTCAAGACATGCCGCAAGTTCGGGCGATTGTGCGCGCGGCGGCCAAGGACAATTACCGATTCTCGTCGCTCGTGAAAGGGATTGTATCGAGTGATGCATTCCGCATGCAAGCGCAGGAGGAGTGAATATCATGTATCTCACCAGGAAGCATCTTTCTCGCAGGACGTTGCTCAAGGGCGCTGGCGTCGCCGTCGGGCTGCCGTTGCTCGATGCGATGATCCCAGCCGGCACCGCGCTCGCGCAGACGGCCGCCAAACCTAAGCTGCGGGCGGGCTTCTTCTATATGCCCCACGGCGCGGTCATGTGGAACACGAAGCATGGGAAGGAGATGGATCGCTGGACACCGAGCGGCGCGGGCGCGGATTTCAAACTCAGCGCGATTCTCGAGCCGCTCGAGAAGCACAAGCACCTGGTGACGTCGTTCGGCAATCTCGAGAACAGGGCCAGCCTCGGCTCCGTGCACAAATTCAACCCGGCGACGTGGCTCAGTGGTGTCAAGCCCGATCTCAAAGCGCCCGGTCCCAGCATGTCTCCGACGATCGACCAAATCATTGCCGGGCGCATCGGTCAGGAGACAGCGCTGCCGTCGATGGAGGTCTGCTCCGAGAGTGAAACCCAAGCGGTCGCGTGTGAGGCTGGATTTGGCTGCCTTTACAGCTCCACGATTTCTTACCGAAATGCGAACTCGCCTTTGCCGATGGAGTCCAACCCGCGCAAAGTTTTCGCAATGTTATTCGGTGAAGGCGCCACAGCGGAAGAACGTGTGGCCATCGTCAGGCAGAAGCGGAGCATCCTCGATTTCATCACTGAGCGTACCCGGGCGCTGCAACAGGAACTGGGCCCGGGTGATAAGGTGTTCCTCGAAGGCTACTTGGATACGGTGCGAGAGATCGAACGGCGCGTTCAGCTTGCGCAGAACCGCGATCTCTCGGGCGTGAAAGCGCCCGAGATACCTGCGGCCGAGCAGGATATGGCGATCGATAAGGAAGTGCGGTTGTTGTTCGATCTGATCGCGGTTGCGTATCAGGCCGATCTCACGCGCGTGGCCTCCTACATCATGATCGGCGAAGGCACGAACCGGACCTATAATCATATCGGCGTGCCGGACTCCTTCCATCCGCTGTCACATCATGCCGATTATGTCGATCGGCTAGAAAAGCTGGTGAAGATCCAGCGCTATCACATGGAGCGGTTCGCGGATTTCGTCACGAAACTCGCCGCCACACCCGACGGCGAAGGCACGCTGCTGGACAACTCGATGTTGCTCTACGGCTCCAACATGGGCAACAGCAATGTGCACAGCAATTATCCGTTGCCGAACATCCTGGTCGGCGGCGGCGCCGGCGCGCTCAAGAAGGGGGGACAGCAGATCGAGCTGCCCGAACACACGACGATTTCCAATCTGCATCTCACGCTGCTGAACAAAGCGGGCGTGGAGATGAAGAGCATCGGGGACAGCACCGGCGTGATCGCCGGCGTCTGAGAACACGGGTCAGCGGCCATGAATCGCAGAGCAGTACTAAGAGGCGCGTTCGGCGGCTTCGTGGGTCTGGCGCTCGCGCCCTTCGCGCGCTCAGCCTTCGCCCAAGAAATCCCCGCTGTCGTTCCGGTGAGCGACGGTTTCGTCATGCTCACCGGCGCCGGGGGCAATGTCCTGGTGCGCACCGCAAACGCCGGTCAGGTGCTGGTGGACAGCGGCGCCGCTCAATTCACCGATGCGGTGCTCGCGCGCCTGCGCGGTCTGCCGGGCGCGGGCCATGTCACAACGGTGTTCAACACACACTGGCACCGGGAGCAGGTGGGCGGCAACTTGGCCTTCGGGCGGTCGGGGGCAACGATCGTCGCTCACGAAAAGACCCGAGCGCATCTGGCGGCGGATTATTACCTGCAGGACGAGGACCGATACGAGAAAGCGCTGCCCAAAGAAGCTCGCCCGACCGTGACTTTTTTTACCGGCGATCAGAGCCTCGCGAGCGACAAGCGGATCGAATATGGCCATCTGCTCGAGGCGCACACTGACGGCGACATCTATGTATTCTTCCGTGATGCGAATGTGCTGGCCGCGGGTGAGGTCATCTCGCCGCAGAGGGATCCCGAGCTGGACTGGTTCGGCGGCGGCTGGTTGGGCGGGCGCGTCGACGCGCAGGAAAAACTCTTGAAGCTTACCGATGCGCAGACGCGGATCGTGCCGAGCTACGGTCCCGTGGTGGGCCACACCGAGCTGCAGGCTGAATTCGACATGACGCGCATGCTGTTCGATCGCATGCTTGATCTCCTCAAGAAGGGCATGAGCGCGCAAGACATGCTCGATGCGGGACTCATGAAGGATCTGAAACGGACCTTCCGCGACCCGCGCAAGTTCGCCTATGACGCCCATAAGGGCTATTGGGCGCATCACAATAGCCTCGGGGGAGAAGTGCTGTGATGGGGACCCTTATGAAGCGCACCCTTTTCGCCGCCGTTTTTTTGCTCGCAGCGGCCGGCACGGCGGCGGCCGCCGATAACAGCCTCGCCGGCTTGATCCAGGCGGGTAATCGCGATGCCGCGCTCAAGATGATCACCGCGGGCGCCGATGTGAACGCTACCCAGGGAGAC
>DATLVV010000158.1:0-8483 GCA_035577165.1 Steroidobacteraceae bacterium
GTGTAGAAGCGCTTGCAACGGGCCAGATCCCGGGTCCACATCGCAACGTGCTCAATGCGCATCGGTTTTACTTCAGGTCGCGCGCAGATCTTCCATGACGCGCCCCATCTGGGATATCTCGTCATCGTGCGGCTGATCGCGCAAGGTTTCCTTGAGCGCAGCGGCATACCATTCGCGCAGGGCGCGCGTGCCGAGCAGTCGATCCGCGTATGCCACGGCCCCCGGATCAAGGGTCAGGCCGTAGGACTGGATCCTGAACGCCACCGGTGCGAAGAAGGCGTCGACGGCGGTGAATGCCTTCCCGGCGAGAAACGGCCCGTCGAATCGGCGCAGGCCATCGTTCCACAGGGCGCCGAGCCGGGCGGTGTCGCGCTCGAGCGCTGCGGGATATTCATTGAGCCGGACTCGCACGCCGCAGCTCATCGAGCAGCGATTGCGGAGTTCGCTGAATCCGGAATGCATCTCGGCGGCCGCGCTGCGCGCCCAGGCCCGCGCGACCTTATCTTTGGGCCACACCACGTCATGCCGCTCGGCCAGGTACTCTGCGATGGCCAGCGAATCCCAAACCACCGTATCTCCGTCGACCAAGCACGGCACTTTGCCGGTGGGCGAAATCTTTCGGTAGCTTTGCCAAGTGGGTTCCTGACCGAAGGGCACCAGGTGTTCCCGAAAACCGATGTCCAGTTCGCGCATCAGCGCCCACGGGCGCAGCGACCAGGACGAATAATTCTTGTTGGCTATGTATAAGTCGTACATGAACTCCTGCCTCACCGGCGTTGCTGCCGCCGGTGAGGCAAAGATACCTTGCTCCGCCGCTCAATGCGATCAATCGCCTTGCGCGATCACGGGGAACTCGGGCAACCGATTTGGGATTGCGGCGTGGGGCTATCCGGCACCCACCGCTGCGATCCCGGGGTCGTGAGCAGTTCGCCCGTCTCCAGCAGCGTCTTGATGCCGGACAGAATCATTGGCCAGCCGCCGTACAGCTGGTTGTTGGCGCCTTCGCGGAGCTGATCGTGAGTGACCTTGAGCAGACATGAATCGCCGATCGGCACGATTTCCCAGGTCACTCTTGAGGTCCCCTCGCTTCTCACATCCTCGCCCCACAGCGCGCGGAAGCTTTGCACCAGCCGCCGCGGCGGATCTATTTCCAGATTCTCGCCCTCGAAGATCGGGGTGCCGCCGCCGACCCCCTGGTAGCGCGACGCCGGTGTCCAATCCGAAGTCACCACCGCGCCAAAGGTATATTTGCGCCGCATTTCGGTGTCCGTGATCGCCTGCCACAGGCGCTGAGGCGTGGTCTTGATATAGATCTCGAATACTTTCTGCATGGTCCTGCCCTCCAAGCTTAGTTTGAGGTCGCTCAACGCAGCGACCCAGGGAGCGGTGAATTTGTTCACCCATCGGTCGTGGAGCAGGCGGATCGGCACGGCGTTCAGGTAGTGCAACTTCTCACGCCCCTGCCGCCGGGTCACGATCAACCCCGCCTCTTCCAGCACTTTCAGATGTTTCATCACGCCGAAGCGCGTCATCGGCAACTGCGACTCGAGAGCTCTCAACGTCTGCCCGTCTTTCTCAAACAATCGATCGAGCAGGGCGCGGCGGCTCGAGTCGGCCAGCGCTTTGAACACATCATCCATGCGGCCCAATATAGGTGACCATTTAGTCACCTGTCAATTCAAGATCGCCTGATCAGCGGCTATAGCCTAATAATAGTCTTTTAAAGCGGAACTGCGACGATAATAGACTAGTATTAGCCCATGACTCTGCATCATCTAACCAACACAGAAATCGCCATACGTCTTGCTCATGCCATCAAGGCATGGCGAATTTCACCGCAGGGTGCGGCCTTGTCCCAGGTGGAATTGGCGCGTAAGAGCGGCATGGGCTTGACGCCGCTCAAGCGGTTCGAGAAAACGGGCGCCATCACTCTGCGCAATCTCGTGGCGCTTATGCGCGCGTTAGATTTATTGGATGGCTTGGACGGTCTTGTTCCCGCGCCAGATGATCCGGGACCCCTGGCGATCCTTGCAGCGGAGAAAGAGCGACATCAACGCAAACGCGCGCCGCGCAGAGGCAAAGTGGATGTTGTCGCGGATGCTTCACGTGGCTCACATCCGGGGGATGACGCGCCTTAGGGGGCATCAGCGACGCCTGCTACCGAGCCCCCGCCCGCCGCAATGCCGCGGCAATGTCCGCCTGCTCGCCGCCCAGCGCAGCGTGCAGCGGAGTCACGCCATGCACATCCGCTGCGTTGGGATCGGCGCCCGCGGCCAGCAGCGCATCCACCGCCTCGCCGCGGCCGCGCAGCACCGCCAGCATCAACGCGCTTCGCCCATCCGCGTCGCGCGCGTCGATGAGCGGCCGCCGCTCGAGCGCGGCCCGCAATGCCGGCATGTCGCCGTTGCTCGCCGCATGCCGCAATTCCGCCGCCGGATCCAGCAAGCGCGCCGCCGCCATCGGAATCGCGGATTGCAGCGCCGGCGCGGGTGCAGGCGCCGCTGCGGAGGCGATGGCGCCGCTCGATGCCTGACTGCGCGCGCGTCGCGCTTCGATCGGTACCTCGGCGCTGTCCGCCGCCGCACCCTGCGCACTGTTCGCAAGCTTCGCATCCGCCGAAATCTGCCCGTTGACTGCGTCCCCCTCAGTGGCCGAACCCGCGTCGCTGCGCTGCTCCTGCGCCTGCAACTTGTCCTGCAGCACAAGCGCGTCTTGCGCCGCTGCCTTGCTCGCCGCGGCCGGCGCCATTTGCCTTTTCGCCAGACCCCCTTCGGCAGCCGGCGCATTCCTCGCCATGCTGTCCGCTGCCCGGTCCGCGTTCGTGTTCGCAGCGGTCTCCTCCTTGAGCGTGGCAGCACCGGATTCCGGCGCCCGGGCGTCGGTCGGCGTGGGCTGCTCAGGCGCCGACGGAGGAGCGCTGGCCGGTGCCGATGCGGATTTGTCCGGCGCATGCGGCGGCAGAAATTGCGGCGCAATCAACAGTCCCGCGAGACCCGCCGCCGCCAGCGTGCTTAACGCCGCCGGCCGCCACCAAGTCCGCCGCGGCGTGCGCCGCCTGGCGTCGCCGATGCCGACCACATTGTTGCGCGCGCTGTCCGTGGCAGACTCCACGCCTGCACGCTCCGCAGCCACGCGCTCCGCGGCGAGGCGCGAGGCATGCTCGAGCACGGCGCGGCGCACGGACTCGCTGGGGCCGGCTTTCTCAAGAGCAGTAACGCGACGATAGTGTTCGTCGACGTCATCGAACTCACCCGGGTTTGGCGGGCTCTCGCTCATGCGTGCTCCTTGAGCAGTTCCCGCAGTTTGGTGCGTGCGTAGCGCAGCCGGCTCTTGGTGGTTTCGAAACTGCTGTGCGTAATGGCCGCGATCTCCTCGACGCTCAGGTCGCCCTCGATTTGCAGCAGGAAGGCTTCGCGCTGTTCGTCCGGCAGTTGCTCGAACGCCTGATTGAGCGCGCCCGCCTCATCTCGCGCCACCGCGACGGCGAACGGGCCGGCGCTGCGCGCCGCGGTGAGTTGCTCGACCACCGCGTCGGCCTCGT
Organism: Steroidobacteraceae bacterium; assembly: GCA_035577165.1. Taxonomy (GTDB): domain Bacteria; phylum Pseudomonadota; class Gammaproteobacteria; order Steroidobacterales; family Steroidobacteraceae; genus Bog-1198. Next base: position 3,542 of record DATLVV010000158.1, read on the forward strand.
AGCCCAGAACGTCCAGGCTCGTTTGCCGTCGACTCGTGCGGATCGAGTCGATCATCCGGTTGTGCGCAATCGTGAACAACCAGGTCGTGAAGCGCGCCGTGGGCGAGTAGCGCGGCGCATCGCGGGCAACGGCGAACCAAACCTCCTGCATCAAGTCGTCCGCCGCCGCCCGGTTGCGCACGTTGCGTTCCAGGTAACGCCACACGCGCATTTCGTGCCGTCGATACAGCGTCTCGAAGGCCGCGGCGTCGCCGCGGCCGTAGCGCATCATCAAGTCCTCGTCACTCTCGCCGGTGACCGTCATTCATTGCATTATGGCAGTTCGTCCTCGAATTATCCCGCAGGATCCGGCACGTACTGCTCGCCCGGCGATGCCGGGAACGGATTCGCCGTCGGCGACACCGGGCGCGGCCGCTTGACGATGCCCATGGCGAACAATCGCTCCAAGCTGTCGTAGCGGATGCGAATCACCTCATTCGGCTGAGTCTGCATTCTCGTAAATTCCGTGTGATTGACGTACGAGTATTCGCGCTCGCCGTGACCCGTGCCGAGCTTGGGCGCCGGCGCCGGCACCGCCACATTGGCCGGCGCATTGGGTCCCGGCACCGAGGCCACTCTGGCGTCCGACTCCTCGGCGCTCGATGCGCGGCCCGCCGCGCCCGCCTGGGCCTGCGCCTTGTCCAGTGGCTGCGCCATGTCCGGCCGCGCAATCGCCGGCGGCGTGTACGCCGGCTCCTGACGCCGCTCGCGGAATATCGCCACCCCGATGACGCCGACATTCCCCGGCCGCCCGGTGCGCTCCGCATAGGAATTGGCCGACTCGGTAAAGGTGAACGCCGCCACTTCGGCATCGGTCTTGCGCCAGCCCGTGATCTGGTAGCTCTCGCCGGGCCCGAACACATAGCCCGTCTGATCCCAGCCGGCGGTCGCGCCCGACACCACATTGACCCCGTCCACCGAGGTCACCGCCAGCAGCCGCTCGCCCAGCCGATTGCGGATTTGAATGGAATAACGCGCCCCCGGCCGTCCCGCCACCCAGTACTCGCCGCGGTAGTAGTGCGGGCTCAGGACCGCGCCGCTGTCGCGATCGATGACGGCGACGTCGGCAATCCCGCCACGCACTTGCGCGTTGCAGGTCACCGTCAGGCCAAGTAGTACCGTGGAACAGAATAGGCGTCTCATTTTAGCTCCAGTGTTTGAAGGTCTCAGTGACTGAAGCGAGGCAGCCAGGCAAATGGGGTTACCCATCGGATCCGAGCAGACATAATGCGGGTGGTGCTCCCCGGATCCGTCAACGAGCTGTCGAAACTGCCTTAGGTCGTTCGTTTAGGGGGCAGATAATCGGCCTGTCGCCGACCAGTTGAGGAGTTGAGCATGAAGCAGTACTTACTCAGTGTCTGTTATCCCGCCGGTGGCAGTCAGCCTGCACCGGCTGCACTGAACAAGATCATGAGCGATGTGATGGCGCTGCAAAGGGAAATGCAGTCCGCCGGGGTATGGGTCTTCAGTGGCGGACTCCACGCCTCCGACTCCGCAACGGTTCTCCGCCACCAAAACGGCGATATTGTGCTGACCGACGGGCCCTTCATAGAGAGTAAGGAGCAAATCGGAGGTATCACCATTGTGCGGGTACCGGACCTCGATGCGGCACTGTCATGGGCTCGAAAGCTTGCACACGCCACGACCACGCCCATTGAGGTACGCCCGTTTATGGAGCATGCAAGCTGAACGCAGAGATCGAAGCCATTTTTCGGCGCGAATACGGACGTAGCGTGGCCGTGCTCACCCGCTTCCTCGGCGACATTTCGTTCGCCGAGGAAGCGGTGCAAGAAGCGTTCGCAATCGCGCTTGCCAAGTGGCCGAGTGACGGCATTCCGCCGTCTCCGGTGGGCTGGCTCATTACCACCGCGCGCAACAAGGCATTGGATCGTCTGCGCAAAGAGGCCTCTCGATCTGAGCGTCAGCATGCGGCCCTATTGCTGAACGACGTGGAACAGGCTGAGGAGCACGATGTGCACGACAATCACTTACGATTGATTTTCACCTGTTGCCATCCCGCGCTGGCACCCGACGCGCAAGTCGCCTTGACGCTGAGATTGATTGGTGGGCTGAGCACCCAGGAAATCTCTCACGCATTCCTTTTGCAACCCACTACGCTTGGACAGCGCCTATCCCGCGCCAAGGCAAAAATCCGCGACGCCAATATCCCGTATCGAGTTCCGGACGCGGCCGAGCTGCCGGCCCGCCTGCGTGCCGTTTTGGCGGTGGTCTATTTGATTTTCAACGAAGGTTACAGCTCATCTTCCGGCGATGGAGTGCTGCGTACCGACCTGTGCGATGAGGCCATTCGGCTCGGTCGATTGCTGGTGACGCTCATGCCTCAGGAATCCGAAACACTCGGCCTGCTGGCGCTGATGCTGCTGATCGATGCCCGGCGCGACGCGCGAGTGGTGGATGGTGACTTGGTGCTGCTTTCCGAGCAGGACCGAACCCTATGGGACGAGTCCAAAATGGACGAGGGCCGCGCACTCATGCGGATCTGCCTTGAACGAAATCGTCCGGGCACCTATCAGCTGCAGGCCTCCATCAATGCAGTGCATAGTGACGCGCTCTCAGCGGCCGGCACTGATTGGCGGCAGATTTTGAGGCTCTACGATCAGCTCATGTCAACTGCGCCGAGTGCGGTGGTTGCATTGAATCGAGCGGTGGCTGTAGCGGAAGTACACGGCGTTCGGCAGGCGCTTGAACTCGTGGATGCGATTGATCTGCCAAAATATCATTTGTACCACGCGGTTCGAGCCGATCTATTGCGGCGGATCGGGCGCACCGCCGATGCGGCGTCCGCCTATCGCCTAGCATTAGACAATTGCGAGAACAGGAGGGAGCGCGACTTCCTCATGCGCCAATGCCGATCACTGGCGAATTGAAACCCGGCGGCACAGCCATGCAATTATTTTTATTTAGAATGCTTACTTCACCAAGCGAGGGCGCTCAGCGCGCCCTGAAAGGCAAACCGATGAACTCGCAGCCCACTCGATTAACGCTCTATTCAGGCCCCCTCAGCATGTTCGGCGCCAAGGCGCAGATCGCCGCGCTTGAGAAGGGGCTGGATTTCGACTTGATCATGGTGGCGTACGATTCTCAGCTCGGCTACAGCCCCAAGCACCCCGAGGTGTTGCGCATCAACCCCAAAGGGCAAGTGCCTGTGTTAGTGCATGGCAGTCTCGAAATTTTCGATTCGACACAGATTTTCGAGTATTTGGAGGATTTCCAACCGCTGCCTGCGCTGTGGCCGCGCGACATTGTGGATCGCGCCCGCGCGCGTCGGTTGGAGCACCAGTCCGACGAAGTGTATTTCCCGCACATTATTCGCCTTATGGGTTTGCAGAGGAATCTGGGCGATGCCCTCGCGGTATCGAGCATCGATGCGGCCACTGCCTACTACGGCGAAATGGAGAAGCTGCTGAGCACACGAACGTGGCTTGCGGGCGATTATTCATTCGCCGATATCTCCTTCTACATGGCGTCGCTTTTTGGGGAGCGTCAAAGTGCACCCGTAACGGCTGCGACACCGAAGCTTCTGGAGTGGCGGGATCGCATGACGCAGCGACCTGCGGTGCGCTCCGTTGTCGGCGCCATGGCAAATTGGCTGCGTGCAGCCGCGCGGCCGGTGCCGGCATTCATGAACCAAATTGCACATGGTCAGTCAAAACTCACACCGAGTGAATGAACGAACATGAGAACAAACAGTGGAATTGTCGCGTTCCTTTCGCTTCTTCTTGTAGGTTGTGCTGTGATCCGCGCAGAAAAATCGTCCGCATCGGAACAAGACTATCCAGTCAAGCCGGTTCACATTGTTGAGCCGTTCGGGCTAGGGGGTGGACCTGATCTTTTGGCTCGTACCCTGGCTCCGAAACTCTCTGAGCTGTGGGGACAGCCTGTGACAGTGGAAAACCATCCCGGCGGCGGAGCCACCGCGGGCCCCGCACAGGTCGCAAAGTCGCCGGCCGACGGTTACACGCTGCTTCTCAATACGAGCGCTCAGGCATATAGCGCAGCGTTTTTGAAGAACCTTCCGTATGATCCGTCAAAGGATTTCGTCTCGGTCGCTGCGCTCACGAGCCAGCCGTATGTGCTCATCGCTGGTAAACAGGCGGGCGTCACCACCGTCGGCGAACTTATTGCCGCCGCGAAGGCGAAGCCGGGTAAGCTCAAGTTTGGCTCCACTGGCCCCGGCACTGGTACGCACTTGGGAGTTATTAAATTTAACCTCAGCGCTGGCATTGACGCCGTAGACGTGCCTCCACAGCCGACGGATGCGATCGCCGATATCGTTGCCGGCACCATCGAAGGGCATACCACATATGTGATTGCGCCGATCTCCATAGTTCTACCCCATATCCGCGACGGTGAACTTCTACCATTAGGTGTGACCACGGCGCGGCGCTCAGCCTTGCTTCCGCAGGTGCCTACGATCGCTGAAGCGGGCGTTGCGGGATTCGATTTCCCGATTTGGTACGGAATTTGGGTCCCGGCTGGCACTCCAGCCGCAGTGGTTGACAAGCTCTCGAAGGATATCGGGCGTGTGATGGCCGGACCGGATCTGCGCGACTGGATCATGAAGCACGGAGGGGAGCCGATGAGCATGACGCAGCCTGAGTTCGCGCGCTTCGTGCAGCGCGAGAGTGAAAGCGCGGCGCGGCTCATCAGTTCTCGGAATCCATAGGCTTAGGGAGCGTCACTTTGGGCCCTTGTGTCGAATCTTTAATCGAAGGTGGTACCAATCCGACAGAGCCTCATCACTGACTCGCGCGAACAATTGCCGTTGTTCGGCCTTGAGGGACTCATAGGATTTTGTCGAGAGGCCAACCAGGGGGAGGTCGGCCATCTTCTTGGTGGCCTGCATAATGGTACGGGCGTATGCCCGCGCTTCGTCCGGTTG
>DATLVV010000159.1:0-3627 GCA_035577165.1 Steroidobacteraceae bacterium
GGAACGCCTTCATTGTGGCCGCGAAAGGCACCGCAATCCTGCAGCTGTTCATTCAGCGATTCCCGCACGTCGTGAACAGAATGCGGCAAATAGTGGCGCGGAAACAATTCACTCCAGGTCTTTCGGCCGCAGCGCTGGATCTTTACCGCGGTGTGCCGAAGATTGATTTCTCCCGCCAGATTCTGCAAGGCGCCGAGCCGGTGCTGCGGGTCATGCAGGTGCCACGCTGCGGCTGGAGCGATCTCGGCACGCCGAAGCGGCTCGCAAAGACGCTGCAAACCCTGCCATGCTTGTATTCGCCGAGGGAGGCTTCCAATCGCGCCGGCGTTTTTCTGAACCTAGCGTTGCAGCAATCTCGGCTGCAGCCTGCGGTCGATCATTCGACGAGCCTTCATACCTAGTGCCGCCGCGTCCCCCGGCTTCATCTAATAATCTCCGTCAGCATCACTTCGGTTCCGGACTGCAAGCCCGCGGCGTTGCCCTCGTCGGTATCCAGATGCAACTCAATTCTGTATGCGGGCGACACTCGTACCACAATGTCGCCGAAGACCATCCTGCGATCCCCCGCGACGACGACGGCCGCGATCTTGTCGCGATTCTTCAACCCGAGCACGTCGGCGTCGGCCGGGCTCATGTGGATGTGCCGCAAGGCACATATGACTCCGCGTCGCAGCGTGACGCGGCCCGCCGGTCCTTCGATGTCGATGCCCGGGGTGCCCGACAGATCGCCCGACTCACGCAGCGGGGCGTTGATTCCGAGCTCGATCTCATCCGTGCGCGACAGTTCCACCTGATCCTCGAATCGCGGCGGACCCACGATTCGAACGTAATTCAATCGGCCCTGCGGACCCACCAGCGTTACGGTCTCCTCTGCCGCGTATTGGCCGGGTTGTGAGAGCGGTGAACGAATCTGCAACAGATGGCCCGGTCCAAACAATTGTTCGATTGTCGGCTGCGTCAGGTGCACGTGCCGGACGGAAATCGCCATGGGAATCATCGCCGCCACCGGGCGGGCGCGTCGTGGGCTCCGCGATACGCTTTTCAGGTTCAATGAGATGGAATCGATGCCGGTCTCGACCATTGGGGTCTCCCGCGAGTGTGAATGCGGGAAAGTATGTGACGCTGTAAGGCAGGAAAGAATCGGGAAATGTACGTAGCCGGCGCGGCCCGCATCAGTTGCGCGACCACGGGGGCTCGGCGAGGCCGACACCTAGGTAGCTTCGGCGATGACCTTCAGCACGGCCTGCGCCACCCGCTCATCGACTTCCGCCGCTTTGCCCACATGCATCGGGTAACGGAGCAAGCCTTCCATGCGGCCATTGACCAGGCGCATTTGCACCTGCGGGGTGGGCTGGTTGGCGTCCCCATACTCCGCGACGACCGAGCGTATTGCTGCCAGTAATTTGTCCTTGAGCGCCGCGTAATCGGCGACCGCGGGCAGGGTCAGGGTGGTTTCGCGCCAAGAAGTATCTCCGGCCGGGATTTGCTTGAACAGACCGCCCGAGGCCTGGAACACAACCAAATTGGGAAATGCGACCACTCGCCCGGTCGGCCCCAACGGGCCCTGCTGATTGAGTTCCATGAGATGCATTCGCACCAGCCCCAAGTCGACCACTTCGCCCACCACGGCGCCGATCTGGATTCGATCTCCGACCCGAATGCCGTACTTGCCGATCAGCAAGAAATATCCGACGACGGATGCCAGGAGGCTTTGCATCGCGACGGCGAGGCCGGCCGTGAGCAGGCCTGCAAAGGTGGCGAAGGTGCTGATCTCGGTGATGAAGCTCAGGCCAACAATGCCGATCACGATGGGCCATAGCAATATGGAGCGAATCAGCAGGAATTTATGTCGGCGGCGGGGCTCGTGCACGTAGCGAAGCACCGAGCGCCGCCAGATTTCGGCCAGCGCGAATATGGCGGCCAATATGCCGGCGAGAGTTAACGCACGAACGGTGAGAGCCCGCAGGGCCTCATGGTATTGCCGCTGCGAGGCTTCGCGCCAGTTGGCCAGGTTATGCCGATACTGCTGCAGCAATACCTGTTCCTTGCTCAGCGGAATCAGAATCTCCGAGGTCTGTTTGAACAGCCACGCCAAGGTGTCGAACTGACCGCGCAGATCTTTGAGCGCGCTGCCTTCGGCGTGATCCGCCTGCGCGGCGAGAGCATCGCTGCGCGTCGAATAGGCATTGAGCTGTTTGAGTGGCGGCCCGCTGATGTCCTGGAAGGTATGCGCAAGCGCTGCCGTATGCTGGTCGACGAGCTCGATGCTCGCGATCTTATTGCGGTGTTTGAGCACGCCGGTGGCCATCTGCCAGAGACCAGAACGCGTCGGAGCCGGCTTGCCGCCGTCATTCGCACTCTGGGGCGCGGTGCTCAAGCCCTGTCCGGGCGCCGGCGTTCCGGGGGCGGCCACGGAACCGCTGGCGGTGTTCGCACCGGGTACGGTCGCCGCGATCGCGTCGATTTGCGACTTGAGGGCATGGGCACCGGCGGCTTTCGGGTCACTTGAACTGACGAACTCAGTCATCGTGTCGAGCAGGTTCTTCCTGGCATTGACCATGTCGAGTTCGCCCTGCAGCTCGTGCAGCTTCGCATCGACCGCCTGCTTGCTCTTGCCGGCGGCTCTGGATTGCTTGCGGAGCGCGGCCATCTCCCGGGTAATGGAATCTTGCTGCGCCTGCAATTCGCTTTGTTGCCGATCGAGCGCTTGCTGCGACGAGGGACTCGCCGCGTTCTGCGCCGAGGTGGCCTCGCTGCTCAACAGCTCGGCGTTGGCGCGCGCGATGCCGAAGGCCAGCCCGATTACTTGATCGGCCGTCTGGCGATTCGCAAACAGAATCAAGAAATCGCTGGGCTGAGTGGCGTATTGCTGCTGCGTGCCGAGCGTTCGATACCAATCGACCGTCTCGTCGAGAATTTTAATGACTTGCTCGCCGCTCAATACAGACACCCGAGCGCTGGGTTGATCCGCTGCGCAAGCGGCGCCCGTCCGGAGCGCGATGACGGCAAGGAGGGTGAACAGGGCTGGATGGCGCATCGACGAATCCTACCGCACCTCCGGGTTGGAGAAAGAGCACCTGTTGCGGTAACAGATGATATGTCTATCACATCATATTGTTATTTAAACGATAATTGGGTCGATTCCCCTAGCATGGGACGAATGTCAACGCCGAACCATCCGGTTCATCAAGTGCTCGAGCGCCACCTCAATATCGCTGCACTGGCCGGTATGCACCGGGGACATCTGCACGATGGTGCTCCTGGGCGAGACCAACCAATGAAAGCGCTCGCGCGCGGACAGCCTGCCGATCTCCCCGGCTTCCGCCCCGCCGGTGCAGATCGCGGGAATGCTCGCCAGCGTCTTGCGGACGAGTTCAAGATCCACGGCGGCGTCCAAGGCAATCAGGGCGGCTTCATCGAGTTCGACGCGTGCCTGCAGGATCCGCTCGACATCGCAGGACAGGATGATGCCCGCATTGACGAACTCCCCGCGTTCGACGCGCGGGACCACCCGCACGATCGCATAGTCATAGGTGCGAAGATCGTGCACGAATCGCCTCCTGTACGAACGCGGCGGATGATTGCAGGCGTTGAGTGAAAAAGTCGCGGTACGCCTGGCGCTGCCCG
>DATLVV010000160.1:0-2461 GCA_035577165.1 Steroidobacteraceae bacterium
GCAGCCCGGGCAGCGGACGCAGCGTGACGTGGTCCGGCAGGTCGGTGATCTTGGTGATGCAGGCCAGGCCGTTCTTGCCGTTGATGTTCATCGCGTCCGAGCCGCACACGCCCTCGCGGCAGGAGCGGCGGAAGGAAAACGAATCGTCCATGTCCTTCACCCGGACCAGCGCGTCGAGCAGCATGTTGTCGCCGTGCTCGATCTTGACGTCGTAATCCTTCATGTACGGCTTCTCGTCCTTGTCCGGATCGTAGCGGTAGATCGTGAGTTTCATTCTCGGTTTCCTCAGTACGTTCGAACCTTGGGCTCGAACGACTCGACGGAGAGCGGGCGCAGATGCACCGGCTTGTACTCGAGGCGGTTGCCTTCCTTGTACCAGAGCGTGTGCTTCATCCAGTTCTTGTCGTCGCGATCGGGGAAATCGGCGCGCGATTGCGCGCCGCGCGATTCCTTGCGCGCCTCGGCCGAGACGATGGTGGACAGCGCGGTGACGATGAGGTTTTCGAGCTCCAGCGCTTCCACCCGCGCCGTATTGAACACCTTGCTCTTGTCCTGGATGAAGATCCTGTTTCCCCGTTCCGCGATGGCCTTGATCTTCGCAACGCCGTCGCCGAGGTTGTCCGGGAACCTGAACACGCCGCAGTCCGCCTGCATGGTGCGGCGCAGGTCCGCCAGCACGTCGGGGACCCGCTCGCCGCTCTTCGCGCTATCCAATCGATCCAACCTCGAACGGGTCGCTTCGCCCGCATCTTTCGGCAGCGCGCGGTGCGGCGTCGGCTGTCCGCGCATGTCCTTCAGCATCTGCTCGCCGCCCGCCTTGCAGAACACCAGCAGGTCGAGCAGCGAGTTGGTGCCGAGGCGGTTCGCGCCGTGCACCGAGACGCACGCGCATTCGCCGACCGCGTACAGGCCGGGGACGATCGCTTCCTTGCTGTTGCCCTCGGGGGCGACCACCTGGCCCATGTAGTTGGTCGGCACGCCGCCCATCTGGTAGTGCACCGTCGGCACCACCGGGATCGGGTCGCGGATCGGGTCGGCGTTGGCGAACTTGATGGCGATCTCGCGGATGCCCGGCAGGCGCAGGTTGATCACGTCCGGCCCGAGATGGTCGAGCTTGAGGTACACGAAGTCCGCGTCCGGGCCGCAGCCGCGGCCTTCCTTGATCTCGGTGGTCATGGCGCGCGACACGACGTCGCGGCTCGCCAGGTCCTTGGCATTGGGCGCGTAGCGTTCCATGAAGCGCTCGCCGTTCTTGTTGAGCAGATAGCCGCCCTCGCCGCGCACGCCCTCGGTGATCAGCACGCCGGCGCCGGCCACCCCGGTCGGGTGGAACTGCCAGAACTCCATGTCTTCGAGCGGCAGGCCGGCGCGCGCCGCCATGCCCAGGCCGTCACCGGTGTTGATGAACGCGTTGGTGGTGGCGTTGAAGATGCGCCCGGCGCCGCCGGTCGCGAGCAGGATCGCTTTTGCCTGGAGAATGGACAGCTCGCCGCTTTCCATCTCCAGCGCCGTCACCCCGACCACCGCACCGTCCTGCGGGTCGCGGATCAGGTCGAGCGCCATCCACTCCACGAAGAACTGGGTATTCGAGCGGACGTTCTGCTGGTACAGGGTGTGGAGCATGGCGTGCCCGGTGCGGTCCGCCGCCGCGCAGGCGCGCATCGCCATCTTGGCGCTGCCGTAGTTCTGGGTGTGGCCGCCGAAGGGGCGCTGGTAGATCTTGCCGCTCTCCAGGCGGTCGAACGGCATGCCCATGTGCTCGAGCTCGACCACCACCTCGATCGCCCGCCGGCACATGTACTCGATCGCATCCTGGTCGCCGAGGTAGTCCGCGCCCTTGACCGTGTCGTACATGTGCCAGTGCCAGTTGTCCTCGCCGGAATTGGCGAGCGGCGCGGCGATGCCGCCCTGTGCGGCCACGGTATGCGAGCGGGTGGGAAAGACCTTGCTCAGGACAGCGACTTTCAGGTTGGCACGCGCGAGTTCCAGCGCCGCGCGCATCCCGGACCCGCCGGCCCCCACCACGATTGCATCGAATCGGCGAACAGGAAGCGTCACGAGCACCCCGTGCGAGTCATGCCTATCTCCATAGGACTTGGACAGTCCAACCGAGGTACACCGCGAGCGTGACCAGGGTGAAAATTTCTAATGAGAGACGTAACCCGGTCGGCTTGATGTAGTCCATCAGGATGTCCCGCATGCCGACCCAGGCATGCCAGGCGAGGCTGACCGCAAACAGCAGCGTCGCCACGCGCATCCAGCCCTGCTCGAACAGCGCCTTCCAGGACGGATACGTGACGGCGGGCTGCGAGACGAAATACGCCAGCAGGATGACCGAGTAGATCGCCATCACCAGGCCGGTGACGCGCTGCGCGAGCCAATCGCCCAGACCGTAGTGCGCGCCGGTGACGATGCGACTCACCACAGCTTCACTCCGACGAGGAGCGTGATCGCCAGGCTG
>DATLVV010000161.1:0-2690 GCA_035577165.1 Steroidobacteraceae bacterium
CAACAGCAAGATGGCCTTCACGCCGGCGTCGCGCCAGCGAAAATCGGGGTGGAAACGGTAGCCGAGGCGCGCGAGCGACGGCAATTGCACCGCGAGCTGCAAGGCGCCGCCGAGGACCGTGGCGGCCGCCAAACCAATCAGCGCGCGCGATCCGAAGTGGGGATCGATCCAGAATCCGAGGGTTACGCCGCCGACGATGGATCCGAGGTTGAAGAAACTCGAGGCCATTGCGGGCATGCCGAACACGCTTTTGGAATTCAGCATCCCCATGATCAGGGCGGCCAGCGAAACCAGGAGAATGAACGGAAACATGATGCGGGTGAGCTGCGCGGTCAGCGCCGCCTTCGACGGCTCGAAGCCCGGCGCCAACAATGCGACCAACTGATCCGCAAACACCATGCCGGCGATGCACAGGGCGCCGAGCACCACGGCCGTCAACGTGGCCACTTTATTGGCAAGGCGCCATGCCGCCGCGTCGCCGCCGCGCGCGATGGTTTTGCTGAAAGTGGTGACGAAGGCCGTCGACAGCGCTCCTTCGGCGAACAAATCGCGCAGCAGATTTGGAATGCGAAATGCGGCCGTAAAGGCATCCATCGCCCCGCCGCCGCCGAACAAGGCGGCAAAGATCTGCTCGCGGGCGAGGCCGAGCAGCCGGCTGCACATCACCGCCAGACCGATGATCCCCGCGGCCTTGGTGTTCAGTTTCTCGGTAGGGTCGTCCGGGGTGGACGTAAGCGAAGACGGTTCTTTCATTGATGCCGAGCTTACCTAACCCAAGCGCGTCACGTGGTGATGATCATCGCAGCGACGGTCACCCCCATCACAGCGGTGGCGAGCCAGCCCAGACGGCGCAGGCGCAGCCGGATCACGAATCGTCCCATGATGTCCTCGCGCGATGCGAGCAGCATCATGACGGCCATGATGGGAACGGCGATGACCCCGTTGATTTCCGCGCTCCACACCAGCGCCCGCATCGGGTCCAGGTGGGTGAAATTCAATGCCACGCCGCCCACCGTGGCGACGGCGATGATGCCGTAGAATCCCAGTGCCTCATGCAACTTCATGTCCAGGCCCGACTGCCAATCGAAGCTCTCCGAGACGGCGTAGGCTGCGGAACCCGCCAGCACCGGCACCGCAAGCATGCCGGTGCCGATTATCCCCAGGCTGAACAGCAAGAATGTGGTTTGTCCGCCCAAGGGACGCAACGCCTCGGCGGCCTGGGCCGACGTTTGAATGTCGACGATGCCGGCCGCGTGCAACGTGGCCGCCGTGCTGAGGATGATGAAGAATGCAATCAGATTCGAGAAACCCATGCCGATGTAGGTGTCCCAGCGAATGCGCCGCAGATGCCGGCGGGCCACCTCTTCGGCATGCGGCAGCAAGGAGCCGCCGCCGCTGCGGCCGGTGACCGCACGCAAGTCTTCCATTTCCTGTGCGGCCTGCCAGAAGAACAAATAGGGACTGATCGTGGTGCCGAACAGCGCCACGATCATGGTGATGGTGTTGTGGTCGAGAACCAACTGCGGCATGACCATCTCGGACAAGACCGTGCCCCAATGCACGTGCACGGTGAAAATCACCGCGACGTAGGAGAGAAGCGCCAGGGTGAGCCACTTCAAATAGCGCACATAGGATGCATAGCGCAGGAACACCTGCAATCCCAGGCATAGCACTCCGAAGCCCACGGAGTACAGGTGCGCCGAGCCGCCGAGCAGCAGACGCAGTGCCTCGCCCATTGCAGCGATGTCCGCGGCGATGTTGATGGTATTGGCGACCAACAGAAGTCCGACGATGCCGTAGAGGACGGAGCGCGGGAAGACCGTCTTCACGTTCGCCGCCAGCCCCCGCCCCGTGATGCAGCCGAGCCGGGCACTCACCATTTGGATGCCCACCATCAAGGGGTAGGTGAGGAGCACCGCCCACAGCATATTGAAGCCGAACTGGGCTCCTGCCTGGGAATAGGTGGCGATACCGCTCGGATCATCGTCGGCGGCGCCCGTGATGAGGCCCGGGCCCAACTGCTTGACCCTTGGATTGTCCGCAATACTCTTCAGCAACCTGACCATCGCCGCCCCCGCTAAACGCCCGGGTCCTTAGCGTCGGTGAGTGGTGGAATTCGCCCTCCGCATTCAGCCGGACGGCGCTTCCGATGACTGAAGCGTTATCTGGCCGATGCGGGCGTGCCGCTCGTGCAGCACTGACTGCCACTGATACAACTCACGCGCACGACCTGTGTGACCGAAACCTTGCGGAAGATAGGCCGGTGCCGCGGATGTGTAAAGCAAAATCGCCGCGGATTCCGCGGCGATTTGCATCGATGGCTCGAGGCGCGGCCTAACCGACGGCGGCGGCCTTGGCCTTTGCCACCTCGGCGATGACCTCATCCGCCACCTGGCGCGGCACCGGTTCGTAGTGCGAGAACTCCATGGTGTAGGAAGCACGGCCGCTGGTCATGCCGCGAAGCTGTCCGATGTAGCCGAACATCTCCGACAGCGGCACGTTTGCCACCACGGCGATGTTCGCGCCGCGCTCCAATTGATCTTGGATCGCGCCGCGCCGGCGATTGATGTCACCGATCACATCGCCCAGATAGTCACCGGGCGTCACAGTTTCGACCTTCATCACCGGCTCCAGCAGAATCGGCCCGGCCTTGCGAATGGCTTCACGGAAGCAGGCCTTGGCGGCGATTT
>DATLVV010000162.1:0-4999 GCA_035577165.1 Steroidobacteraceae bacterium
CACCAGAAGCACGCACCAAAAAATGACTAATCCCACGCCCAGAGCGTGCCACACATCCGACAGCCGGGTCTTGGCGAACCATCGAGGAGGGAGATCCGGGTGAGTGAATTTAGGGTCGAGCCGTCGTCCTAACTCAGTGAACGTTAAAAAATCAGCACCCAGTACCCCGGGGCGCGCGTTGAGATTCACCTCAATAGTTTTAAGCTGCAGTCGAATGATTTGCTCAATGCGCACCGCACGGCCCACCATGAAAAGCCAGCTCACCGAAAATAGGAGCCCCACCGAGGAAAGGCCAATTAATGCACAAGTGAAGAGGAGTCCGCTTTTGGGGTTTGCCGTTGCGCCGATGGCTTTATCGACGTTACTGACGATGTTTGCTGTGGCTGCGATGAGAAATCCCTGAACTGCCATCAAAATATTGTTGCGAGTCCAGAAGCTACTCTCCTCGCTGTTGTAGAGGCTGACGAGCCCCTTGTAGACCTCGAGCTCGACGGCGGTCGGCGGGGATGGGGTAGCGCTCACGGGTCGGGTCCCTGGGCTGCTTAGGGAATTGAGCAATTGATAGCCAATCGCAGCGATCAAGTGAAGTATCCGCAAGGGGTTCCTCCTCAACACGCCGCACGCGCTGGAGCGCGCGAGGGCGCATCACTTAAGGATGCCTTTTAGCGCAATTATGACTTTGCAGCTCACGTTAGATTACCTGCTTCTCCTCACCTCGTCGATTCGCCTCATCGCGTGGCCCCACCAAACTACACTTCGAATGTTAGGGTGCTGCGGCGATCAATCGAATTCGCGTAATTTCCGACGGCACGCCGAAGCGATTCGGCGGTCCCCAGTAGCCCGTGCCGCGATTTACGTATACCCACAAGTTCTGCAACCGATACAGGCCGCCGGTGAAGCGCTGAAAAAAACCCACGAACCAGTTCCACGGCCAAAACTGACCGCCGTGGGTGTGGCCCGAGATCTGCAGGTGGAAGCCGGCGCGGGCGGCCGCGGGGGCAGAGTTGGGTTGGTGCGCAAGCAAGATTTTAGCTCCGGCATGGGCCGGGGCACCGCGCAGCGCCGCAACCGGATCGCTGATGTCCTCGGCACTGAAGTGATGGGCGCTCAGGTCCGTAACGCCGGCGAGTACCAACGAAGCGCCGTCATGATTCAAGACCACATGCTGGTTCTTGAGAACCTGCAACCCGAGACGCCTGATTTCAGCAGTCCAGGCGCGCTCCCCGGAGTAGTACTCGTGATTGCCGGTCACGAAGTAAACACCGTGCCTGGCTGCGAGTCCGGCCAACGGTGCCGTGTGGACGGACAATTGCTGAACCGAACCGTCCACAAGATCGCCGGTCACTGCGATCAGATCGGCTTTCAAGCCGTTCGCGACGGCAACGATCGATTCCACGAAACCGCGCTTAATGGTCGGGCCGACATGTACATCGCTGATTTGGGCGATCGAGAAGCCGTGCAATGCCTCGGGGAGATCGGCCACCGGTATGTCGACGTGAACCACTCGGGGCTTTCGAAGTGCAATAACCAGACCTGCCAGGGTGATGAAGGCGGTGAGCGCGAGCGTGCCCCGCGCCGTGAGGACAGACAGAGACGCTGCGCGCGGCGCGGACAGGAAAAAATGGCCTCCCAGCAGGACGACATCGCGCAGCAACGTCAGGACCAACAGCGAGGAAAAAGCGCCCATGGACAGAACGCCGATCCAGGCCAGCAGGTCGGCGAGATTGGCGTTGCGAATCGATCGGCTCCGCACTGCCAGCGGGACGACTACGCAGCAGAGGATCAGGAATGCGATGCTGGCGCAGACGGCCACCGGTCCGATCGACAGAGCGGGCAATAACCGCCAGCTGATATAGACGGGGAGCAGGAGGATCAGCCAGAAGGGATTGAGCAAGGCACGGCGTGAAGTCACCCGACCGAGTTGGGGGCGGCTTGGCGAGAGTTCAAGTGCGAATTGAACCGCCCCTTAGTGGTTTATGGGCTTGCGCAAGGATTCCATTCCCTTGAATTCGACGAATTGGGTGGTGGTTGCCCACAGGTAGTTGCCGTACAAAAATGGTTCGAACGATGCGGCGCCGTCCATCGGCAGCGGGCGGATTTCGGCATCGGCGCGCGCTTCGTAGAAGAATGGAATGGACATGCGTTCCCGTCCCGTGCCGATCACGCGATGTTCGGTGGCCTTGATGCGCCCGCCGCTCCAGCGCTCGAGTACCTTGCCGAAATTGACGGCGAGGCCATCATCGATCGGCGGTACATCGAGCCAGGTGCCGTCGCGATGGCGTGCTTGCAGACCCGGGACGCCGTCCTGCGCGAGCAGCGTCAGAAATCCCGAATCCACATGCGGCGCCCCGTTCACGTAGAAGCGCCCGCCATTGTGGTCCACCCAAACGCTGGGATCCGATTGCGCGGTTTGCTCGACGTCGGCGCGCAGTGGGTAACGCAGCAACCGCAACGTCGATAGGCCCCTGTCGAATGCTTGATCAAAGAAGTGCTGGTCCAAAGCCAGGCCGCGTGCGATCGCTCGCATCAGTGCCTGGCTCACCTTCTCCATGCCGCGGTAATAGGCGGACACCGATTCGCGCCAACCCGGCAGGGCATTCGCGGGTGGCAACGGCGTGGCTTCACGCAGGGGATCCTCGCTGCGAACCACCGCCGCGCCGTGCAGCACATCGGCGCCCAGGTCGATGCCCTCCTTGGCGGTCAGGAACCCCGTCTGCAGGGGAAACCATCCGCGATAGACATTCGGGTGTGTGGGATCGAATTTTTGGCGCCAGAGTTTGCGGGTCTCCGCCGCCGGCAGTTGAAAAAGACGCAGCAAATCCGCCCGCACCGCGCCTCCGGCCGGCACATCGGATGCGAGGCCTCTGACCACCATGAAGCCAGGTGTGGCCGCCGCCGCCATGACGGCTTGATCGGCCAGGGTGCGCTCGCAGGACGGCCCGCCGAATAGCGGGCTGATGTCGATAAGGGGGATCGCGTGACTCATGAGCCGTTGATGGAGCCGCATTTCGGGCAGTTCCCGCAAGTATATTGTTTTTTTCGGGCATGACGTTTTGACGTCTGCCGGGGACGTCAAAACGTCATGGATTTTTTTAGCGATATGGGGGGCGGCGAGGCGATAGGGGTTCGGTGAGGCGATTGGCGCTCGGCGAGGTGCTGGGGCGTTCGGCTAGAATGATTGAATGGGCCCTTACGTCGATTCGATCGTTCCCGATGAGGTGCAGCCTGCCGCGACCAGCGTGGTCGTGATCGGCGGCGGCATCATCGGCACATTCGCCGCATTTACGCTGGCCGCGCGGGGGATTCCGGTCGTGCTCTGTGAGAAAGGGTATATCGCCTGCGAACAATCCAGCCGCAACTGGGGCTGGTGCCGACAGGCGGGCCGTGACGCGCGGGAAATGCCGCTGATCGTGCAGAGCTTGCAGTTGTGGCGCGACATGAATCGATTGACGGAATTCGACACGGGATTTCGCGAGTGCGGCGTTCTGTACGTGGGCGAGAGTGAGGCCGACGAGGCGCGTTTTGCCGCCTGGGTGGAGATGGCGAAGCCCTATGACATCGGTACGCGCATCGTGCGCAGGGACAAACTTGCCGCGCTCATGCCGGGCGCGAGCCGCACCTTCGTCAGCGGCCTGCATGTGCCGAGCGATGGCTGCGCCGAGCCGCAGCGGGCGGCGCCTGCTATTGCGCGGGCCGCGCAGCGCAAGGGCGCGACGATTCTCGCTCACTGTGCGGTGCGCGGAATCGAACGCACGGGCGGACGGGCGACGGCGGTCATTACCGAACGTGGACGTATTGCCTGCGACGCGGTGGTTCTCGCCGCAGGGGCGTGGTCCAGTCTTTTTTGCGCAAGTCTCGGCATTCGCCTGCCGCAATTGAAAGTATTGTCCTCCGTGATGCGCACGGCGCCTGTGGCGGAGGGACCGGATGTCTGTACGTACCTGGATGACGTTGGCTACCGCAAGCGGCGCGACGGCGGCTACACCATCGCCAAGGGTGCGGGCTACGTGGCACCCTTCGTGCCGGATTCGCTGCGGTATTTGCGTGAGTTCCTGCCGATGCTGCGCAAGGAACGCGAGTCGATGCGATTGCGCCTGAATGCGCAGTCGCTGCGCGAGGTTCGCGCGCCGCGGGACTGGCCCCTGGATCGGCCGAGCCCGTTCGAGGCGACGCGGGTCCTGGATCCCGCGCCGAACCAGGCCCTGAACCGGGATGCATTGGGCGCGATGGTCAGGCTCTATCCGCAGCTGCGCGACGTGCACGTGGTGCAGCAGTGGGGCGGATACATCGATGTCGCCCCGGATGTCATTCCCTACATCAGTCCGGTCGGTGCATTACCCGGTCTGACTGTCGCAACGGGATTCTCGGGGCACGGATTCGGCATTGGTCCGGCCGCCGGACGGCTGGCGGCCGAACTCGCGATCGGCGCCTCGCCCTCCGTGGACCCGGCGCCGTTTCGTTACTCGCGATTCAGCGACGGTTCGCCGATCACCATCGGTCCCGAAATTTAAGAAATCACTTCGGTTTGCGAAACTTGAGCACGAAATTATCGGCTTCGCCGATGGCAACGTACTTGGCGCGGTCCTTATCGCCCTGCGAGAGCGTCGGCGGCAGCGTCCAGACGCCGTCAACCCAGTCCTTCGTGTCGCGGGGATTGGCGTTCACTTCCGACGCTCCGACATATTCGAATCCTGCTTTTTTCGCCAATGCGATCGCATAATCCTGGCGCACATAGCCGCTCTTGGCCTTGGGGTCCTGCGGTTGATCGGTGCGGCCGCGATGTTCCTCGATGCCCAGTATGCCGCCGGGTTTGAGCGCCTTGAACGACGCTGCCAACGCATCATCTGCGTAGCCGTCTTCCATCCAATTGTGCAGATTGCGGAAGGTCACCACCAGATCGGCGGAGCCGGGCGGGGCAATGTCAAAATGACCGGGGCCAAGGCTGGTTTCATGCAGCGGGCCGAGCCGATTTTTCTCGGCGGCGATTTTCTCGCGAAGG